>JARRBR010000171.1 GCA_029982755.1 Rhodocyclaceae bacterium | reverse complement strand
CCTGGCCCGCGCCGTGCGCGAGCTGGCACCCGAGGTCGAGGTCGAGACCATCCCCGGCGTCAGCTCCTTCGCTGCCGCCGCGGCCGTGGCCGACCTCGCACTGGCGGAAGAGGACGAGACGATGGCGGTGATCCCCGCCGCCTACGGCATCGCCGTCATCGACCACCTGCTCGACGAGTTCGACACCCTGGTGCTGATGAAAGTGAAGCCGCTGCTCGACGAAGTGCTCGAGCTGATCGAACGCCGTGGCCTGCTCGCCACCAGCTGCTTCGTCGAGAAGGTGGGGGCGCCCGCGCAGCGCGTGGTGCACGACGTCGCCAGCCTGCGCGGCGAGAAGGTCAATTACCTGTCGCTGCTGCTGGTGCAGAACCCCAAGCGCCAGCGTGGCGAGCTGCGCCGCGGCTGCCGCAAGCGCGCCGCCCAGGCTGGCCCGCAAGCGACCGCGCACGCCCCTTCCCATGTCGCCGAGCACACCGCCGCGGCGCTCATTTCCTGAGGTCCCGCACCATGTCCCCGCAGACCACGCAACACCTGCCTTTTCCGAACACCCGGATCGCGGTGGTGTCGATCACCCGCCACGGCATCGCGCTTGCCGGCCGCGTCATCGCCGCGCTGCCCGGCGCCATGCTGTTCGCACCGCAGAAGTTCGCCGCCGCGGCCGAAGCCGCTGCACCGGGCGCCTTCGCCTGCTACGAAGGCAAGGTCGGCGACCAGGTGCCGGCGCTGTTCGCCGGCTTCGACGGCATCGTCGCCATCGTCTCGCTCGGCGCGGTGGTGCGACTGGTCGCGCCTCACCTGAAGAACAAGGAGAGCGACCCCGGTGTGGTCGTGCTCGACGAAGCCGGGCGCTGGGCGATCCCGGTGCTGTCCGGGCACCTCGGCGGTGCCAACGCCATTGCCGGGGCGCTGCAGCAGGCGGTGGGCGCCACCCCGGTGCTGACCACCGCGTCGGACGCGCGCGAGACCTTGGCGGTCGACCTGCTCGGCCGCGAGCTGGGCTGGACCTTCGACGCCAGCCACGACGAGATCGTCCGGGCCAGCGCCGCGGTGGTGAACGACGAGCCGGTCGCGCTGGTGCAGGAAGCCGGCAGCACCGACTGGTGGATGCGCCATGCCAACGGCCGCAGTGGTCCGCTGCCGGCGAACATCCAGCGCTTCACCCGCCTGGAGGACGTCGAGCCCGAGCGCTTCGGCGCCGTGCTGTGGATCAGCCATCGCCCGCTGCCCGCCGGCTACGCCGAGCGCCTCGCCGGCAAGCGCGTGATCTACCGCCCGGCCGCGCCGGAGGCGGCGTGAGCGCGGCCGGAGGTACCGGCACGGCTCCGCCGAAGCTCGCGCTCGGCCTCGGCTGCGACCGCGGCACGCCGGCGGCGACCATCGCACAGGCCGTCGATGCCGCGCTCGCGAGCATCGGCGCCGGGCGTGCCGCGGTCGCGGCCGCGGCCAGCATCACGCTCAAGGCCGACGAGGCCGGCCTGCTCGAAGTGGCGGCCGCGTCCGGCTGGACGCTGCGGTTCTTCCCGCCCGGCGCGCTGGCGGTCGTCACCGTGCCCAACCCCTCGGAGACGGTGCGCAGACACGTCGGCACGCCGTCGGTGTCGGAGGCGGCGGCGCTGCTCGCCGCCGGTACCGATCTCGCCACCGACCCCGGCGCGCTGCTCGTCGAGAAGCACCGGCTGCGCGGCGCCGACGGCCGCAACGCCACCGTCTCGATCGCGCGGATGCCGGCCGTCGGCATCGCCCGTGCCGCCTGATTGCACGCCAGAATCCCGGCCCCTCGGTCGGGGTTCCATTTCACGCCCCTCGGGGCGTATCCCTAAACCGGAGCCTGTCTCACCATGAACGCCCCTGAATTCCTTCCCCCGTTCACTGCCGGCGGCAAGATCATGCTCGTCGGCCTTGGCCCGGGCAGCCACGACCACCTCACCGCGCGCGCGCGCGCCGCGATCGCCGAAGCGGATACCGTGATCGGCTACGTCACCTACATCCGTCTGGTCGCCGACCTGCTCGCGGGCAAGGAGGTGATCAGGAAGTCGATGACCGAGGAGCTCGACCGCGCCATCGAGGCCCTCGAGCGCGCCCGCCGGGGGCGCAAGGTGGCGCTGGTGTCCTCGGGGGATGCCGGCGTCTACGGCATGGCCGGCCCGACCTTCGAGGTGCTGTTCCAGGCCGGGTGGACGCCCGACTGCGGGGTCGAGGTCGAGATCGTCCCCGGTGCCTCGGCGCTCAACACCTGCGCCGCGCTGGTCGGCGCGCCGCTGACGCACGATTTCTGCGCGATCTCGCTGTCGGACCTGCTCACGCCCTGGCCGACCATCGCCCGCCGCCTGGACGCGGTCGCCTACGCCGATTTCGTCGTCGCCCTCTACAACCCCAAGAGCGGCCGCCGCACGCGCCAGATCGTCGAGGCCCAGCGCCTGTTCCTGCGCCACCGCCGCCCCGACACGCCGGTTGCCATCGTCAAGTCGGCCTACCGTCCGAAGCAGCGCATCGAATTCACCACGCTCGACCGCATGGCCGAGGCTGACATCGGCATGTTGAGCACGGTGCTGATCGGCAACTCCAACACCTTCGTGCGTGAGGGCCTGATGGTGACGCCGCGCGGCTACGGCTGGCTGCAGCGCATCCGCGCCAGCGGTCTCGGTGCCGCGCAGCTCGCAGCCGACCACCGCTTGCCGGAGGATTACATCGCTGCGCTGTTGGCCGAGGAGGACGCCGTCGCAGCCCGGCTGTAGGCGCCGGAGCCTTCCTTCGAATTCCGCCGGGCGAGAGGCTTTTGCGTGCGTGCAGGTCGCTGCCGGGCGTCTGGCGCGTGCTGCGCGGGCGTGGCAAAGTAGGCGCTCGCTCGTTTCCGGTTCCTGCGGCGCACTCATGTTCTACGGCATCACCGACCTCGGCACCTTCATCCTCGGCACCATCTTCATCGTGCTGCTGCCCGGGCCCAACTCCCTGTATGTCATGGCGGCAGCCTCGCGCTGGGGTGTGCGTGCGGGCTACCAGGGCGCAGCCGGCATCTTCGTCGGCGACACCCTCCTGATGTTGCTCACGGTCACCGGGATGGCCTCGGTGCTGCGCGCCACGCCCGAGCTGTTCATGGCCATCAAGTACGCCGGCGCGGCCTATCTGGCCTGGGTGGGCATCAGCCTGCTGCGCGGGGCGCTCGCCACCTGGCGGCGCGGCGACGAGACCGCCGAGCAGGTCGGCGACGGCCGTCCGGACTACCCGCCGGTGCGCAGCATGCCGCATCCCTTCCGCACCGCGCTCGTGATCAGCCTGATGAACCCGAAGGCGATCCTGTTCTTCGTGTCCTTCTTCATCCAGTTCGTCGATCCGGCCTACCCGCGCCCGGCGCTGTCTTTCGTGATCCTGGGCGTGATCGTGCAGGTGTGCAGCGTGCTTTACCTCTCCGTGCTGATCTTCTCCGGTGCGAAGCTCGCTGCCCAGTTCCGCCGTCATCGGCGCGTGGCCGCCGGCGCCACGGCCGGGGTGGGCGGCGTCTTCATCGGCTTTGGCGCCAAGCTGGCGACCGCGACGCTGGGCTGATTCCCGGTCTGCGCGCGGCGGGCGATGCCGACGCCTCGATCTGCTATCTTCCCCTCATGCACGCCATCATCTCCATCTCGGGTCTGTCCAAGACCTACGCTTCCGGCTTCGCCGCGCTCAAGGGCGTCGATCTCGACATCCGTCGCGGCGAGATCTTCGCCCTGCTCGGACCCAACGGCGCCGGCAAGACCACGCTGATCAGCATCGTCTGCGGGCTGGTGCGCGCCACCGCCGGCCGCGTCACGGTCGATGGCCACGACATCGTGCGCGACTACCGCGCCGCGCGCGCGCTGATCGGCCTGGTGCCGCAGGAGCTCACCACCGACGCCTTCGAGACGGTGTGGAACACGGTGAGCTTCACCCGCGGCCTGTTCGGCAAACCGCCCGATCCGGCTTACCTCGAGCGGCTGCTCAAGGATCTGTCGCTGTGGAACAAGAAGGACGCGAAGCTGATGATGCTCTCCGGCGGCATGAAGCGCCGGGTGCTGATCGCCAAGGCGCTGTCGCACGAGCCGCGCATCCTGTTCCTCGACGAACCCACCGCCGGCGTCGACGTCGAACTGCGCCGCGACATGTGGCAGCTCGTGCGCCGGCTGCGCGACCAGGGCGTGACCGTGATCCTGACCACGCACTACATCGAGGAAGCCGAGGAGATGGCCGACCGCATCGGGGTGATCGCCAAGGGCGAGCTGATCCTGGTCGAGGACAAGGCCGCGCTGATGCGCAAGCTCGGCGGCAAGCAGCTCACGCTGCAGCTCGCCGCGCCGCTGGAGGCGGTGCCGCCGGCGCTGGCGCGCTACGGACTGACGCTGGGCAAGGGCGGGGCCGAACTGATCTACCGCTACGAGGCGGAAACCGAGGACAACGCGATCGCCGACCTGCTGCAGGACCTGGGCGCCGCCGGCATCGCCTTCGCCGACCTGCACACCACCCAGCGCTCGCTGGAGGAGATCTTCGTCAGCCTGGTCAGCGAGCGCGCGGGCGCGGATGGAAACGGCAGGGGCGCAGGGGAGGGGGCACGATGAACTGGCATGCGGTCCGTTCGATCTACCTGTTCGAGATGGCGCGCACGCGGCGCACCCTGCTGCAGAGCGTGCTCGCACCGGTGATCACCACCACCCTGTACTTCGTCGTGTTCGGTTCGGCGATCGGCGCGCGCATCCCGGAGGTGGAAGGGGTGAGCTACGGCGCCTTCATCGTGCCCGGGCTGATCATGCTCAACCTCCTGACGCAGAGCGTGTCGAACGCGTCCTTCGGCATCTTCTTCCCGAAGTTCTCGCGCACGATCTACGAGATCCTGTCGGCGCCGGTGTCGCACTTCGAGATCGTGCTCTCCTACGTGGGGGCGGCGGCGACCAAGGCGGTGATTCTGAGCGTGATCATCCTCGCTACCGCCGCCTTTTTCGTGCCGCTGCGCATCGAGCATCCGCTGTGGATGATCGGCTTCCTGCTGCTCACCGCGGTGAGCTTCAGCCTGCTCGGCTTCATCCTCGGCATCTGGGCGGACAACTTCGAGAAGCTGCAGCTGGTGCCGCTGCTGATCATCACCCCGCTGACCTTCCTCGGCGGCAGCTTCTACTCGATCGACATGCTGCCGGCGGCGTGGCGCACGGTGTCGCTGTTCAACCCGGTGGTGTATCTGGTGAGCGGCTTCCGCTGGAGCTTCTACGGCAGCGCGGACGTGGCGGTGGGCGTGAGCCTGGGGATGACGCTGCTGTTCCTGGGGGTGTTCGCGGGGATCGCGACCTGGATGCTGCGCACGGGGTATCGGCTGAAACCGTAGCGGCCCGGCCCGCGCGCGGGGCGGTCGGCGACCGGGCCGGCGAGACGGATCAGCGACGCTCGGCGCGTTCGGGCTTTTCCGGGCGCTCCGGCCGTTCCGGGCGCTCGGGCTTCTCGGGGCGCTCGGGTTTTTCCGGGCGTTCCACCCGCTCGGGACGCTCGACGCGTTCGGCACGCTCCGCACGCTCGACCCGTTCGCCGCGCACCGGACGCTCGACCTTGGCCACGCGTTCGGCCTTCTCGGCCTTCTCCGCGCGCGTCGCGCGTTCGGCCTTCGCCACCTGGCCGCTGCGCTCGCTGCGGGCCAGCGCCCGGCTGTCACGGTCCGTCAGCCGCTCGTTGCCCGAGCGCATCGAGCTGATCACATGGCCGAGGTTGAGCCCCATCGCCTTGGCGATCTCGCCCCAGCCCATGCCCGATTCGCGCATCGTCAGCACGCCGTCGAACTCGTTGACCGTGCCGTCGATGACGATCTCGCCGCCCTGCAGCGCGACCGCGAGCTCCTCGGCGGTCGGCTCGGTGATGCCGATCGCGGCCAGGCTCTCCTGCGCCAGCGCCATGGTGGCGAACACGTTGCCGTAGCCCATCGGCGCGGCGGGGGTGATCACGATGTCCTCGGTTTCACCGACCAGGGTGAATTCGCTGCCGCTGCGCAGGCCGTCGACGACGGCGAGCGAATCGGTCTCGGAGCCGACCAGGGGCGCGAAGCTCTGCGCGATCTTGGTCGACGGGTTGCTCGCCGGTGCGCTCGCGCTGTCGTCGATGACGACGACTTCCTGCTCGATGGTGGCCGTGTCCTGCGCCAGTGCGACGGGCGCCATGCCCGCCAGCGCCGCGGCCAGGGCGGTCGACATGATGGTGCGACGGATGGAGTTCTTCATCTCTTTCTCCTTGTTTTGAGCTGATCCGCTGCCGGCCGGCACCACCCTCGCAGGCGCCGGCCGACATGGCTGCATCGTCCGCCAATCCGGCGCGGCGGGCAGCAGCCGGGGTGCAACAGCCTGTAAATCGATCAGAAGCTGTAGCCGAGCGTCACGCCGCCGCCCACATCGGGACTGGCGTCGGAGAAGCCGGCGACGGCATAGGTCTGGACCCGCCATTCCTTCGAGTAGCGGTGGGTGAAGAACAGCATCGCCTCGCTCACCGGATCGCCGCTCGAGGTCAGCTTCTGGCGATAGTCGTAGCTGACGCCCCAGCTGTTGGCGTCCGACAACTTGTTACTGAAGCCGAGGGAGAAGAACCAGGGATCACGGTAATCGACGTCGGCGGGATCGCCCTTGCTGGTCCACCCGATGGTGCCGAACAGCGTGGTCGCGCCGAAACCCTTGTAGAGGTCGGCGAGCACCGAGTAGTCGTTCTCGCCGGTGGTCAGCAGCGACTTCGAGTCGCCCGCGGTGGCGAACTTGACCTTGGCGCCGACATCGACGCCGAACTGCGCGGCGCTGTCGTAATGGGCGGCGTACATCGCGGTGGCGGTGATGTCGCCCAGGCCGCTCTGGGTATCCTTGGTCGTCGAGCGCCGGTCGCCACCGGGCGCGGCGACGCCGCTGCTGCGCACGTAGGGCACGTTGAGCTTGAGGATGAACGGCCCCGTCTCGTGACGGACCGTGAGCGGAATCTGCCAAGTGCGCGAGGTCTCGGCCTCGCCGTAGTCGCCTTCCGAATAGTCGAATCCGATGCCGAAGGTGGTGTTCGACTCCGCCAGCCCCAGCGCCGGCGCCACCGCCAGCGCACAGCCCGCGATCAGGCGCTCGTGCATACGCTTCATGTTCGTCCCCGAGTTGATGTTTTCAGTCCAGACCCGTATCGGGAGACGCGCTGCGCCTCCCGAGCGAATGCAAGCCTATCAGTCTCGGTCGCCGCTGGAAATGCGCGGCGGATAAGCGCGGAGGATGCGCCGGGCACTGCACGCGCCCGGCGCCCGGACCTATGCCTCGCGCATCACGGATAGAGCCCGCGCTCGGCGCGCGCTTCCAGCACCCGGTGGCAGGCGATGATGAAGGCGGCGGTGCGCAGCGGCACCTGCTTCTCCTGTGCGATCTTCCAGATCGCCGCAAAGGCGCCGACCATGATACACTCGAGGCGGTCGTTGATCTCCTCCTCGGTCCAGAAGAAGCTCGAAAAATCCTGCACCCACTCGAAGTAGGACACGGTGACGCCGCCGGCGTTGGCGAGCACATCGGGAACGACCAGGATGCCGCGCTCGCGCAGGATGTCGTCGGCCGCCGGGGTGGTCGGGCCGTTGGCGCCTTCGACGACGATCTTCGCGCGCAGCCCGGCGGCGCGCTCGACGGTGAGCTGGCCTTCGAGCGCGGCGGGGACGAGGAACTCGCACTCGAGGCGCCAGAAATCCTCGATGTCGATCGGCGCGGCGCCGACGAAGCCCTTGAGGCCGCCGTTCTCGGCGGCGTGCGCGAGCGCGGCCGGGATGTCGATGCCGGCCTCGTTGACCAGCGTCGCGGTGTGGTCGGCGACCGCGATCACGCGTGCGCCGGCCTCGTGGAACAGGCGCGCGCCGATGCCGCCGACGTTGCCGAAGCCCTGCACGACCACGCGCGCGCCCTCGATCGGCAGCTGCAGGTGGCGGGCGGCCTCGCGCGCGGTGATGAACACGCCGCGGCCGGTGGCTTCCTGGCGGCCCAGGCTGCCGCCAAGGGCGATCGGCTTGCCGGTGACGACGCCGGTCGCGGTGCCGCCGCGGTTCATCGAGAAGGTGTCCATCATCACCGCCATCGTCATCGCGTTGGTGCCGACGTCGGGCGCGGGGATGTCCTTGTCGGGGCCG
>JARRBR010000046.1 GCA_029982755.1 Rhodocyclaceae bacterium | reverse complement strand
GCGCTGGCGTCTGGCTCCGGCATTCGACCTGACCTTCAGCGAAGGCCCGATGGGCCAGCATCACCTGGACGTTTGCGGCGAAGGTGCTGCCATCGAACGTCGGCATTTATTGCGTCTGGCGGAGGAAGGTGGCATCCCAAGGAAACGGGCGGAAGAGGTCATCGACCGGATGTTGCCGCAGGCAAGCTCATTGGGTGAGCGATTTGAGCGTGTTCCGATCAGGCAGATGTTGGCGCAGCAGATAAAATCCACCATTGATACCTGTCGCAGGCGTCTGGAAAGTTGAATCCGAGCCGCCGCAACGGCGCCAGATCAGGGGTGAACGTACTCACTACTGAGTTTTTTGAGTACAAACATGAGTATATTTTTTAACGGAGCAGCATGGCGAACTGTTTATTCAATGATTTGCAGTCACAATCGCTGTTCAACGTTGACCCTCATCCCGGCCTCGTTCGTGGCCGGGACGTCATGGAGGCCCGAGAAGCCGCGCATCCGCGCGGTTTTCTGATGGGCCGGACGGTCCGCATCCGCGCTGCCTCATTCTTGAGCAGGCACCATGACGCCAGCGCCGGCAAGGCCTGCGCGCACTTATCCACAAGGCGCCCCACAGGCTCGTCCCCATCCGCTGGGGACAAGCCGCGCCAGCCGCCTAGCCGCGCCCGCCGAACAGCCCGCGTATCCACACCCAGCGACTGACCACCAGCGCCAGGAAGATCAGCCCGCAGCCGGCGAGCTGCAGCGCGCTCATGGTCTCGGCGAACCACCACGCCGCGGCGAGCGCGGTCCACACCGGCTCGAGCATCATGATCAGCGCCGCATGGCTGGGCGTGGTCAGGCTCTGGCCGTAGAGCTGCAGGAGGAAGCGCAGCGTGGTGGCGAGCAGCGCGCTGGCGAACAGCCAGCCGAGCATCGCCCCGCTCCACTGCTGCGGCCAGGTCTCGATCAGCAGCGCGGGCGGCAGCACCAGCACGCCGACCGCCAGCATCTGCACCACGCTGAGCGCGCGCACCGGCACGTTGCGCACCACGTGCGAATTGACGTTGAACATCAGCGCGAACACGGTCGCCGCGCCGAGGAAGAACCACTGCCCGAGCTCGATGCGAAAGCCGCCCTCGAGCGACAGGCAGGCGAAGCCGCCCAGCGCCAGCGGCAGCGCGAACCAGGTGCTCGCCGGCGGGCGGTCGCCGAAGAACAGACGCGCGAACACCGGCACCAGCACGATGCCCATGCTGGAGATGAACGAGGCCTCGCCCAGATGGCTGCTGTGTGACAGGCCGAGGATCCACAGCACCATGCCGGCGGCGAACAGGGCGCCGACGAGCACGCTGTCGCGCAGGCTGCGCAGGTCGAGGGCCCGCAACTGCGGCAGCGAGAACATGGCGAGCACCAGGCCGGCAATGGCGAAGCGCAGGCCGACGAAGGTCAGCGGCGGCATGCCGGCGAGCGCCTCCTTGGAGAAGATCCAGCCGGCGGCGGCGATGAGCGTGGTCAGCGTCAGCAGCAGATCGGCCTCGAGGCGCTGGCCCGCGGCCGGCGCGTGCGACGGCATCGGCGCGCTCACCGGCCCGCCTCGGACCGAGCCCGCGAGAGACGGCGGCGCGGGCACGGACGGGCAGCCATTGCGAAGGCCGCACGGGACGGCAGGCGGAACGAGGCAGAGAGCGACACGATGGCGAGGAGGCGAAGGGTGCCGGGACTGCAGCACCGAGGCGTGCACGATAACCCATTCCGGATGCACGGCCGTGGCGCCACTGCCGTCGACCGCAAGCGACGGGCCGCCCGGTGCTAGCATCCACGCCATGCAGTCCTTTGCCCCTGCCTCCATCGCGCCGGGTTCCCCCGCCCCCTACATCGGCCGCTTCGCCCCCTCGCCGACCGGCGCGCTGCACTTCGGCTCGCTGGTCGCCGCCGTCGGCAGCTACCTCGAGGCGCGCACCCACGGCGGACGCTGGCTGCTGCGCATCGAGGACGTCGACGCGCCCCGCAGCGTTCCCGACGCAGCCGATGGCATCGTCGCCACGCTGGCGCGCTTCGGTTTCGAGTGGGATGGCGAGATCGTCCGCCAGAGCCGTCGTACCGCGGCCTACGAGGCCGCGCTCGACGCGCTGAAAGCGGCCGGCCACGCCTACCCCTGCGCCTGCACGCGACGCGAGCTCGCCCACGAGCCGCTCGCCCGCGACGGCTCGCGCCGCTATCCCGGCACCTGCCGCGACGGCCTTCCGCCGGGGCGCGAGGGTCGCGCCTGGCGGGTGCGCGCGGAAGGCGTGATCCGCTTCGTCGATGCAGTGCAGGGCGAACAGGTGATCGACCTCGCCGCGGACGCCGGCGACTACGTGGTCCGGCGCGCCGACGGCCTCTTTGCCTACCAGCTCGCGGTGGTGGTCGACGATGCCGAGGCCGGCGTCACCCACGTCGTGCGCGGCGCCGACCTGCTCGACTCCACCGCACGCCAGATCCACCTCCTCGGCCTGCTCGGCGCCCCGGTTCCGGCCTACGCGCACCTGCCGCTCGCCACCAACGCGGCGGGCGAGAAGCTCTCCAAGCAGACCCTGGCGCGCGCCATCGACGCACACCCGCCGCAGGCCGCGCTGCTGGCCGCACTGCGCTTTCTCGGCCAGAATCCCCCCGACGCGCTCGCCGGCGCACCGCTGGCCGAACTCTGGCGGTGGGGCCGCGCGCACTGGTCCATCGCCGCCGTGCCGCGCCGCCGCCAGGCGGTGGCGGACGGCTTCTTCTGAGGAAATCCATGCATCCGAACGACATCAGCGCCCAGCCCGAGGCCATCCGCAAACTGCTTCAGGACGCGCGCACGATCGCCATCGTCGGCCTGTCGGCGAAGACCGACCGCCCGAGCAACGAGGTCGCCCACCGCCTGCAGCGCGCCGGCTACACGATCATCCCGGTCAACCCGGCCTACCAGGAGGTCATGGGACTGAAGTGCTACCCGGACCTGCACGCGGTGCCGGAGAAGATCGACATCGTGGACGTGTTCCGCAGGCCGGCCGAGGTGATGCCGGTCGTCGACGAGGCGATCGCGGTGGGCGCAGGCTGCGTCTGGCTGCAGCTCGGCGTGATCGCGCCCGAGGCGGCGCACAAGGCCGCCGAGGCCGGCCTGAAGGTGGTGGTCGACCGCTGTACCAAGATCGAGTACCAGCGCCTGCTCGGCGACTGAGCGCGGTAGCGACGACGGCGCCCTGCGCCGAAAGCCTGCCGGCGGTGACGGCCGGCCCGGCCATGCGTCTGCACGAACCTTCAGTGACGGCCGCCGTAGCCGGCGATGCCGATGGCCAGGCGCACCACCTGGTAGGCCAGCCAGCTCAGCCCGCGGCGCAGCAGGGGTAGGCGCTGCCAGTCCGCGGGCTTCAGCTCCCGGGCGCCGGCGCAGATCGCCGCCTCCAGGCTGGCGCGCAGCCGGGCGGCGAAGTCCGCATCGTCGACGAACACGTTCGCCTCGCGCGCCAAGAGCAGGCTGAAGGCGTCGATGTTGCTGGAACCCACCGTGGCCCAGCGATGATCGATCACCGCCACCTTGGCGTGCAGGTGGCTGCGGTGGTATTCGAACAGTCGGATCCCGCGCGCCAGGAACATCGGATACAGCGCGCGGGTGGCATAGACCTGCAGCGGGTGGTCGGACAGACCCTGCAGCAGCAGGGTCACCCGCACCCCGCGCGCGGCCGCGTCGACCAGCGCCTGGCGGAAGCGCCTGCCGGGGAAGAAGTAGGCGTTGGCGAGGACGATCTCCTCGCGCGCGCCGGCGATCGCGTCGAGGTAGGCATCCTCGATCGCGTGGCGGTAGCGCAGGTTGTCACGCACGACGAAGGCGGCGCGGATGTCGCCCACCGGCTCGATACGCGGCGGCGCCAGAAGGGGCTGCGAGTCGCGGCGCCGGAAGCTGGCCCACGCCACCAGCCGCCACAGGCGCTGCGCGGAAGCGACGATCGGCTCCAGCAGCGGGCCCTCGACCCGCACCGCGTAGTCGAAGCGCGGATGCGCCAGGAGGCCGGCGTCGAAATCGTCCACGACGTTGATGCCGCCGACGAAAGCCACCCGGCCGTCGATGACCGCCACCTTGCGGTGCAGCCGGCGCAGGCGGTGGCGACGCAGCGACAGCGGACGCAACTCGCGGCGGTAGATCAGCACCTGCACGCCGGCGGCGCGCAGGCCCGGCAGGATGCGGGCGACGAAGGGACGGCCACCGAAGCCATCGACCATGAGCCTGACCGCCACGGCGCGCGCCGCCGCGCGCGCGAGCGCCGCGGCGATGCGATGGCCCGTGCGGTCGTCGTTGAAGATGTAGGTCTGCAGGAAGATCTCGCGCGTGGCGGCGTCGATCTCGGCTTCCAGCGCCGGGAAGTACTGCTCGCCATTCTCCAGCAGCGCGACCGCGTTGCCGGCCAGGAACTGCATCAGGACACCGGCTCCAGATCGGCGGTGAGCGCCACGTGGTCGGAGATCTTCGCCCATGGCGCGCCGTAATGCACCTGCGCCTGGCGCACGCGGAAGCCGCGCACGTAAATGCGGTCGAGGCGGAAGAAGGGCAGCGTGCTCGGGTAGCTGCGCGGCGGACGCTCCTTGCCGCTGCCGAAGGCCTCGGTCAGCCCGAGCCGACGGCCGATCAGCTCGTCGGCATGGTTGCGCCAGTCGTTGAAGTCGCCGGCGATGATCAGCGGCGCGTCGCCGGGCGCGAGCTGCTCCATGCGTTCGGCGAGCGCCATCATCTGCCGCCGCCGGCTGCCCGCCATCAGGCCCAGATGCACGCACACGCAATGCACCGGCATGGCGAACTCCGGCAGTTGCACCTCGCAGTGCAGCAGGCCGCGACGCTCGAAGCGGTGGTCGGAGACGTCCTGGTTGGCGGTGCTGAGGATCAGGTGGCGCGACAGGATGGCGTTGCCGTGGTGGCCGTGGTCATATACCGCGTTGCCGCCGTAGGCGGTCTGCTGCCAGGCGTCCTCGGCGAGGAACTCGTGCTGCGGCAGGGCCGGCCAGTCGGGATGGCGCCCCGGATGGCGCAGATGCAGGCCCTGCACCTCCTGCAGGAAGACGAGGTCGGCGTCGAGGCTGCGCAGGCGCTCGCGCAGCTCATGCACCACCATGCGGCGGTTGAACTGCGAGAAGCCCTTGTGGATGTTGTAGGAGCAGATCCTGAGCGCCATGGCCGCCGGACCTCGTGCGCGGGTGTCAGGACACGGCCAGCATGCGGTCGAGCGCGATGCGGGCGAGCTCGGCCTCGTGCTCGGGCACCTTGATCTGGTTCACCACCTTGCCCTCGGCGAGGTTCTCCAGCGTCCACGCCAGGTGCTGCGGGTCGATGCGCTGCATGGTCGAGCACATGCACACGGTGGGCGCCATGAACTGCACCACCTTGCCCTGCGGCTTCATCTCCTCGGCCAGGCGGCTCACCAGGTTGAGCTCGGTGCCCACCAGCCAGTGGGTGTTGGGCGGCGCATTGGTGATGGTGTTGAGGATGAATTCGGTGGAGCCGACGTAATCGGATTTCTGGCACACCTCGAGCATGCTCTCCGGGTGGGAGATGACGAAGCCGTGCGGATGCTTCTCGCGCCAGCGGTCGATGTGCACCGGCTGGAACATCTGGTGCACCGAACAGTGCCCCTTCCACAGCAGGATCTTGGCCTTGCGGATCTGCTCGGGGGTGAGGCCGCCGTACTCGAGGTCGGGGTCCCACACCACCATCTCGTCGAGCGGGATGCCCTTCTTGAAGCCGGTCCACCGACCGAGGTGCTGGTCGGGGAAGAACAGCACCTTCTCGCGCCTCGAGAACGCCCAGTCGAGGATGGTCGGCGCGTTGGTCGAGGTGCACACGATGCCGCCATGCTCGCCGCAGAAGGCCTTGAGGTCGGCGGCGGAGTTGATGTACGTGACCGGGGTGATCAGCTCGTCCGTCCTGTCCAGCACCTCGGCGAGTTCGCGCCAGCAGCGCTCGACCTTGGCCAGGCTGGCCATGTCGGCCATCGAGCAGCCGGCGGCGAGGTCGGGCAGGATCGCGATCTGGCTGGGCTTGGACAGGATGTCGGCGACCTCGGCCATGAAATGCACGCCGCAGAACACGATGTACTCGGCGTCGGTCTGCGAGGCCAGGCGGGCGAGCTTGAGCGAGTCGCCAGTCAAGTCGGCGTGCTGGTAGACGTCGGCGCGCTGGTAATGGTGGCACAGCAACACCGCCCTGTCGCCGAGACGGGCGCGCGCGGCGCGGATGCGCTCCTGCGCCTCGTTGTCGGCGAGCACGTTGAAGCGGTCGAAGCTGATGGTCGAGACTTGCATGATGGATATCCGGGTCCGGTCAGGACAAACCTTGGGTTGCTGGAATTCCTGGAGTGGCGGGAATCGGCCCCTAAAACAGGCCGCCGGTTCCGGCCTGAGGACGGGGCCCTGGGTAACTAAACCGTGCTCAGCCCTGGTACCAGGGCAGGCCGGCATGGCGCCAGCCACCGATGCGGTTGCGCTGGTTGTGGGCGTCCCTGTCGCCCTCGAAGCCTTCGAGGATGTTATAGCAGTTGGCGTAGCCCGATGCGCTCGCCAGCCGCGCCGCGGAATCCGAGCGCCCGCCGGAACGGCACATGAACAGCACCAGCGCCTCGGGATCGACCTGGTGCTTGAGCTGGGCGAGGAAGTTCGGGTTCTCCTGCATCGAGGGGTAGGACTTCCACTCGATCTCCACCGCCCCCGGCACCCGCCCGACCCAGTCGAGTTCGGCGCGCGTGCGCACGTCCACCAGTTTGACGCCGGGCGCGAGCTGCATGACCTGCCAGGCTTCGGCAGGGGTGAGCGCGCCCTGGTAGGGCAATCCGAGGTTTTCCCCGCGCTCGTGCGCGAGGCTCAGCAGGTCCGACAGGGTTCCCATGCGAACATCCGTCTAAAATGAGGGTCGGCCGAAGTATAACGCGTCCGTCGCGCCCTCCCCCATGCCCGCCCGTCGAACTCCCTCCTCTCCCCACGGCTCCGCACACGCGTTCGAAGACGAGGCTGCGCGCAGCAGAGGCATACAGCGCGCGACACTGACCGCGATCATGACCAACTCCGTGCTGACGATCGGCCAGGTCGTGATCGGGCTGTTCGCCAATGCGTTCAGCCTGGTCGCCGATGCGACCCATACCCTGTCCGACCTCGTCACCGATCTGATGGTGCTGGTGGCCGGCCGCCGCGGCGCCGATCCGGCCGACACCGACCACCCCTACGGCCACGGCCGCATCGAGACCGCCACCACGCTGGTGCTGGGTGCGGTGCTGGCAGGCGTCGGCGTCGGCTTCCTGTGGAGTTCCGGCATGCGCCTGCAGAACATGGACGCGCTGCCCGGACTCCATCCCGCGGCGCTGGCGATGGCGCTGCTGACCCTGGCCGCAAAGGAAGGGCTGTTCCGCTTCACGCTGGCGGCATCGCGGCGCCTGCGCGCGCCGATGCTGGAGGCGAACGCGTGGCACGCGCGCTCGGATGCGGCGTCATCACTGGTCGTGGCCGCGGGTATCGGCGGCAGCCTGGCGGGCTACCCCTTCCTCGAGCCGCTGGCCGCGGCCGTCGTCGGCTTCCTGATCCTGCACATGGGGCTGAAGCTGGCGTGGAAAGCGGTCCGCGAGCTGATCGACACCGGGCTGCCGGAGGCGGAGCTGCAACGCCTGCGGCGCACGATCGAGACCACGCCCGGCGTGATCGGCCTGCACGAGATGCGCACGCGCCGCATGGCCGGCCGCGTGCTGTGCGACGCCCACGTGCAGGTGGATCCACGGCTGACCGTGTCGGAAGGGCACCGGGTGTCGGACAGCGTCTATCTGCGCGTACGCTCCACCCACCCCGAGGTGCAGGACGTGCTCGTCCACATCGACCCGGAGGACGACGGCGAGTTGCAGGCCGTCCCGCCCGGGCCGCTGCCCGAGCGCGCGCGGATCGTCGCCGAGATGCGCGAACTGCTCGGCCCCGGGGCGCCCGAGCCGAAGCGCATCCAGCTGCACTATCTAGGCCAGCGCATCGAGGTGGAGGTGATCCTCCCCACTCGCCTGGACGAGGACGCCGTCGCCACCCTGCGCAGCCGCCGCCGCGCCTGGCTGGAAGCCCATCCGCACTACCGCAACATCCGGGTCTTCCACGAGCTCGCACTATAATGGTGCATGAAATCATCGGAACGCACCACTTTGGTGCAAACTCCAGCGGCTGCGGGCACCGCTTTCGAGCATCACCCCTTGTGGCACAATGAGCTTCGGCTTCGAACGAACCTGGCACGCTTAGTGCTTAGTGCTGACCACAGAATCCGGCGCATCGACCGCAAGCCGCTGTGCCTCCCGCTCAACGCACACAACGCCTCATCTCACCAGGAGTGAAAATGAACGCCCAAGACGTCATGAAGATGATCCAGGAAAACGAAGTCCGCTTCGTGGACCTGCGCTTCACCGATATTCGCGGCAAGGAACACCACGTCGGTCTGCCGGTTTCCGCCTTCGAGGAAGAGCACTTCGAGCACGGCCACCCCTTCGACGGCTCCTCGCTGGCCGGCTGGAAGGGCATCCAGGCTTCGGACATGATCCTGATGCCGGAACCCTCGTCCGCCTACCTCGACCCCTTCTTCGACGAGACCACGCTGGTCATCACCTGCGACGTCATCGAACCGTCGGACGGCAAGGGCTACGATCGCGACCCGCGCTCGATCGCCAAGCGCGCCGAGGCCTACCTGAAGAGCACCGGCATCGGCGACACGGCCTTCTTCGGCCCCGAGCCCGAGTTCTTCATCTTCGACTCGGTCGAGTGGTCGGTCGACATGTCGGGCGTGTATAGCAAGATCATCTCGGAAGAGGCCGCCTGGTCCACCGCCGACAAGTTCGAAGGCGGCAACACCGGCCACCGTCCGCGCGTCAAGGGCGGCTACTTCCCGGTCCCGCCGGTCGACAGCCTGAACGACGTGCGCGCCGCCATGGTGCTCGCGCTCGAGGCCTGCGGCGTGCCGGTCGAGGTGCACCACCACGAAGTGGCCAACGCCGGCCAGTGCGAGATCGGCACCAAGTTCAGCACGCTGACCAAGCGCGCCGACTGGACCCAGGTCCTGAAGTACATCGTGCACAACGTCGCCCACCAGTACGGCAAGACCGCCACCTTCATGCCCAAGCCCATCGTCGGCGACAACGGTTCCGGCATGCACGTGCACCAGTCGATCTGGAAGGATGGCCAGAACCTGTTCGCGGGCAACGGCTACGCCGGCCTGTCCGAGACCGCGCTGTACTACATCGGCGGCATCATCAAGCACGCCCGCGCACTGAACGCGATCACCAACCCGGGCACCAACTCGTACAAGCGCCTGGTGCCGCACTACGAAGCGCCAACCAAGCTGGCCTACTCGGCCCGCAACCGTTCGGCCTCGATCCGCATCCCCTACGTCGCCAACCCGAAGGGCCGCCGCATCGAGGCGCGCTTCCCGGACCCCCTGGCCAACCCGTACATGTGCTTCGCCGCGCTGATGATGGCGGGCCTGGACGGCATCCAGAACAAGATCCACCCGGGCGACCCGGCCGACAAAAACCTGTACGACCTGCCGCCGGAAGAAGACGCGCTGATCCCGACCGTGTGCACCAGCCTCGAACAGGCGCTGGAGTACCTCGACAAGGACCGCGAGTTCCTGACCCGCGGCGGCGTGTTCTCCAACGACTTCATCGATGCCTACATCGCGCTCAAGATGGAAGAGGTCGACCGCATGCGCATCACCACCCACCCGGTGGAGTTCGACATGTACTACAGCCTGTAATCCGCGGATTACTGCGCACCCAGGAAAGGACGGGCATTGCCCGTCCTTTTTTTATGGGTTCTAATCAGGCTTCATTCCGCAAGGACAAGGATGTGCCGGCGCGCGCTCGACGCCGTTCGCGTCCCGCACATACGCGCATGCAACTGTTTCGACTCCTTCCGCTGATCCTGCTCTCCGGCGTGACAGCGCCCGCATACGCGGACATCTACAAATGCACCGGCGCCGACGGGCGGGTGACCTACACCAACGACCGCTCGCTCGGTCGCGGCTGCGTGCGCCTGCAGAGCGACCAGCCGGTGTCCTCGATTCCCGCGCCGACCCGCCGGCCCGCCGCCGCGCCGGCCGCCCCTGCGACCGGTTCGTCCGCCGCCTTCCCGCGGGTGAGCCCCAACGACCAGCGCAGCCGCGACGATGCGCGCCGCCAGGTGCTGGAGGGCGAGCTGGCGACCGAGGAGGCGTCGCTCGCCGCGGCCGAAAAGGCGCTCGCCGAGCAGGAGGCCATCCGCCTCGGCGACGAACGCAACTACCAGAAGGTGCTCGACCGCCTGCAGCCCTTCAAGGACAAGGTCGAGCTGCACAAGCGCAACATCGAAGCCTTGCGCCGGGAGATCTCCGGCCTGCGATGACCCGCGTTTGGCGCGCATCTTGCTTCTCGATTTGGAGACCATCAGGACGCGCCCATGCCAACGCCCCCCAGCCACACCGCCACAGGACCCTTCGCCGGCCTCGAGCTGCTGTCGTCGGCAGTCGTCCTCGTGGACGGTCGGCTGGTGCTCCGCTACATCAATCCGGGCGCGGAGAACCTGTTCGCGGTCAGCCAGCGCAAGCTGCTCGGCCAGCCGCTCGAACGCCTGCTCGGCACACCGCCCGGGCTCGGGGCCGCGCTCGACAACGCCCTGCGCACCAACTGGAGCTACACCGGGCAGGACATCACCGTCGCCCGCAGCGACGCCGACCCGATCCGCCTCGACTGCACGGTGACGCCGGTCGAGACCGCCGGCGTGCGCCTGTTGCTGGAGTTCCGCCCCATCGACGCCCAGCTCCGGGTCGCCCGCGAGGAGCAGCTGCTGCACCAGCAGCAGGCCAACCGCGAGCTGATCCGCAACCTGGCGCATGAGATCAAGAACCCGCTCGGCGGCATCCGCGGCTCGGCCCAGCTGCTGCACCACGAGCTCGACGATCCGCAGCTGCGCGAATTCACCGACGTCATCATCGCCGAGGCCGACCGCCTGCAGGACCTGATGAACCGGCTCCTGAGCTCGCACTGCATGATGCGGCCGGCGGCGCTCAACATCCACGACGTGCTCGAGCGCGTACGCCGGCTGATCCTCGCCGAATTCCCCGCGCTCGACATCCGCCGCGACTACGACCTCAGCCTGCCCGAGCTCACCGCCGACCGCGAGCAGCTCATCCAGGCCGTGCTCAACATCGTGCGCAACGCCGCGCAGGCGCTGGACGGCCACGGCGAGATCCACCTGCGCACCCGCATCGCCCGCCAGGTCACGCTCGCCAAGCGGCGTTTCAAGCTGGCACTGGAATTGCAAGTGATCGACGACGGCCCCGGCATCCCGGAGGAGATCCGCGACCGGATCTTCTATCCGCTGGTCTCGGGGCGGGATGGCGGCAGCGGGTTGGGCCTGTCGCTGGCGCAAAGCTTCATCGAGCAACACCAGGGCATGATCGAGGTGGACAGCCGTCCCGGGCGCACCTGCTTCACGATCCTGCTGCCGATTTCCGACCGCGTCTGAACCAGCCGTCGCCCGCACCATCCGGGCGCATCGAGCGAATGGACGCACCAATATAGTGCATTGAACAATGAACGATGTCTGGATCATCGATGACGACCGCTCGATCCGCTGGGTGCTGGAAAAGGCTCTCGGCCGCGAGGGCATCCACCACGCCAGCTTCAGCTCGGCCAGCGATGCGCTCGCCGAGCTCGAGCGCACGCCGCAACCGCCAGCCGTGCTGCTGTCGGACATCCGCATGCCGGGCGAGTCCGGCCTCGACCTGCTGCAGAAGGTGAAGGCGGGGTATCCGCAGCTGCCGGTCATCATCATGACCGCCTATTCGGACCTCGACAGCGCGGTGTCCGCCTTCCAGGGCGGCGCCTTCGAGTACCTGCCCAAGCCCTTCGACGTCGATCAGGCGGTCGCGCTCGTGCGCCGTGCGCTCGAACAGGGCGCGCACCAGAACGGTGCGGCCGAGGACACCTCGCTCGCTCCCGAGATCCTCGGCCAGGCGCCGGCGATGCAGGAAGTGTTCCGCGCCATCGGCCGCCTCGCGCACTCGCACGCCACCGTGCTGATCAACGGCGAGTCCGGCAGCGGCAAGGAGCTGGTCGCGCGCGCCCTGCACCGCCACAGCCCGCGCCGCGACGCGCCCTTCATCGCCATCAACACCGCGGCCATCCCGCGCGACCTGCTCGAGTCCGAGCTCTTCGGCCACGAGCGCGGCGCCTTCACCGGCGCCGCCACCCAGCGTCGCGGCCGCTTCGAGCAGGCCGACGGCGGCACGCTGTTCCTCGACGAGATCGGCGACATGCCGGCCGAGCTGCAGACGCGGCTGCTGCGCGTGCTCTCCGACGGCCATTTCTACCGCGTCGGCGGCCAGCAGCCGATCCGCGCCAACGTGCGGGTGATCGCCGCCACCCACCAGGACCTGGAGGAGCGCGTGCGCCAGGGCCTGTTCCGCGAGGATCTCTTCCACCGCCTCAACGTCATCCGTCTGCGCCTGCCGCCGCTGCGCGAACGGCGCGAGGACATTCCGCTGCTCGTGCGCCACTTCCTGCAGAAGAGCGCGCACGAGCTCGGCGTCGAGCGCAAGCGCATCTCCGACGCGGCGCTCGAATACCTGCAGAGCCAGCCCTTCCCCGGCAACGTGCGCCAGCTGGAGAACCTGTGCCACTGGCTGACCGTGATGGCGCCGGCGCAGGTGGTCGAGGTCGCCGACCTGCCGCCCGAGATGCGCGACAACCCCGGCCGGGAAGCGCCGACGAGCTGGATCGAGGGCCTCGCCGGCGAGGCCGACCGCCTGATCGCCGCCCACCCGGGCGAGGTCTTCGACCGCCTAACGCGCGAGTTCGAACGTACCCTGATCCGGCGCGCGCTCGCCGCCACCGGCGGCCGCCGCATCGAGGCCGCGCAACTGCTCGGCATCGGCCGCAACACGATCAGCCGCAAGATCCAGGACCTCGGCATGGACGAGGGGCGCAACGGCGAAGACCACGAGCACTGAGGCACGAACGCTGCACGTGCCGCCCGCCGCACCGCAACGGTGCAGCGGACTCGTGCGGCGCGAGCGGATGGCGGATAATGCGACTTTCGACGCGTCAGCCGGATTCCGCCCGTGCCGCAGCCCCAGCCTCCGTCATCCCGCCCTGCAACCTCCCCCGCAAGCGACCGCGTGGCCGAGCTCCGCTCCGCATTGGGCGCTATGGCGGGCGACTTCGCCATCGACTGGATGGCCGAATGCGCATCCACCAACAGCATGCTCGTCGACACCCCACCGACCGACGACGGCCGCATCCACGTCCTGGTCGCCGACCGCCAGACGGCGGGACGGGGGCGGCGCGGCCGCCAGTGGCTGTCCTGGGACGACGCCAGCCTCACCTTCTCGGTGCTGTGGCGCTTCAGGCCCGGCGCCCCCGCGCCCGCGGGCTTGTCGCTGGTCGTCGGACTCGCCCTCGCGCGCGCGCTGGAGGAGCTCGGCGTGCAGGGTGTGCAGCTCAAGTGGCCGAATGACGTCCTCGTGCATGGAGAGAAGCTCGCCGGCATCCTGATCGACCTGCTGCCCGGCCGCGGCCGTCCGCCCGCGGCGGTGATCGGCATCGGCCTCAACCTGCGCCTGCCAGCCGACGCCGACGTTCCCGGCCAGGCCGGCGTGACCGACCTCGCGCGCGCCCTGGAAGGCGCCCCGCCCGCGCGAACCGCGATCCTGGCCGCCATCCTCGGCCAGCTGCACCGCCTGCTCGACACCTATTCGACCGCAGGCTTCCCCGCGCTGCGCGAGGCCTGGATGCAGCGCAACGCCTTTGCCGAACTGCCCGTGCGCATCACCGGCGAAAGCGAGACCCTGCACGGCATCTGTGCCGGCGTGGATGAGGACGGCGCCCTGCTGCTGCGCACCGACGCCGGCCTGCAGCGCATCCTGGCAGGCGACGTGTCGCTGCGCCCGCATCCGGGAGCCGCGGCGTGATCCTGCTCGTCGATGCCGGCAACACCCGGATCAAGTGGCGTGTCGCCGCCGCGGCCGCGCCGCTCGTGCCAGTGACCGAAGGCGCGCTCGGCCACGACGAAGTCGACACGCTCGCCGCGGTGCGCGCCCGTCATCCCCAACTGCAGCGTGCGTTCGGCTGCAACGTCGCCGGCGCGGACATCGCCGCACGCATCGCCACCGCCTGCACCGGCCTGCACCTGCAGTGGCTGCCGCCGACCACAGGCTGCGCCGGCGTGCGCAACCTGTACGAACGCCCGTCCCAGCTCGGCGCCGACCGCTGGGCGGCGCTGATCGGCGCCCGTGCCCTGCATCCGCACGCCTGCCTGGTCGTCACCGCCGGCACCGCCACCACCGTTGACCTGCTGTCGGCCGCAGGCGAGTTCCTCGGCGGCCTGATCCTGCCCGGGGTCTCGCTGATGCAGCATGCGCTCGCCCGCGGCACCGCGCAGTTGCCGCTGGCCGACGGCCGCTTCGCGCTGCAGCCGCGGTGCACGGTGGACGCGATCCACTCCGGCTGCCTGCAGGCGCAGGCGGGCGCGGTCGAGCGCATGTTCCGCCAGATCGCCGACCAGCCGCAGGCGCTGTGCCTGCTCGGCGGCGGCGCCGCCGACAGCTTCGCCGGCCTGCTCGACATCCCGCTGCGCAGGGTGGACAACCTGGTGCTGACCGGCCTCGGCGCGGTCGCCAGCCTGCCGCCAGCCGACTGATACCGACAACATTCATCAAGGGAGACAACACACCATGGAAGCCACCCGCATCCTGCTCGACGCCGCCGACATCCCCACCCACTGGTACAACGTCGCAGCCGACCTGCCTTCGCCGCTGGCGCCCCCGCTCGGCCCCGACGGCAAGCCGGCCACGCCGGAGCAGATGGGCGCGATCTTCCCGGGCGCGATCCTCGAGCAGGAGATGAGCACCCAGCGCTGGATCGCCATCCCCGAGGAGGTGCGCGAGATCTACCGCCTGTGGCGGCCCAGCCCGCTGGTGCGCGCGGTGCGCCTCGAGCAGGCGCTCGGCACCCCGGCGAAGATCTTCTTCAAGTACGAGGGCGTGTCGCCCGCCGGCTCGCACAAGCCCAACTCCGCGGTGCCGCAGGCCTTCTACAACAAGCAGGCCGGCATCAAGCGCCTGACCACCGAGACCGGCGCCGGCCAGTGGGGCTCGTCGATCTCCTTCGCCGGGCAGATGTTCGGGCTCGAGGTGCGGGTCTACATGGTCAAGGTCAGCTACGACCAGAAGCCCTACCGCCGCCTGATGATGCAGACCTGGGGCGCGGAGGTCTTCGCCAGCCCCTCGCCGCACACCGAGACCGGCCGCCGCCTGCTCGCCGAGAACCCGGACAACCAGGGCTCGCTCGGCATCGCGATCTCCGAGGCGGTCGAGGAAGCCGCCGGCCGCGCCGACACCAACTACACCCTGGGCTCGGTGCTCAACCACGTCGTGCTGCACCAGAGCATCATCGGCCTCGAGGCCAAGAAGCAGTTCGACAAGATCGGCCTCTACCCCGACGTGGTGATCGGCCCCTGCGGCGGCGGCTCCAGCTTCGCCGGCATCGCCTTCCCCTTCCTCGCCGACAAGGCCGCCGGCGACAAGCGCGCCCAGGGCCTGCGCTGCGTCGCGGTGGAGCCGACCTCGTGCCCGACCCTGACCAAGGGCCAGTATGCCTACGACTACGGCGACGCCTCCGGCTTCACGCCGCTGATGAAGATGTACACGCTGGGCCACGACTTCATGCCGCCGGGCATCCATGCCGGCGGCCTGCGCTATCACGGCGACTCGCCGCTGGTCTCGCACCTGCTGCACGCCGGCCTGATCGAGGCGGCCGCGGTGCCGCAGCTCGCGACCTTCGAGGCCGGCGTGCAGTTCGCACGCGCCGAGGGCATCATCCCGGCGCCGGAATCCTGCCACGCGATCCGCCAGGCGATCGACGAAGCCCTGAAGTGCAAGGCGACCGGCGAGGCGAAGACCATCCTCTTCAACCTCACCGGCCACGGCCACTTCGACATGAGCTCCTACGAGCGCTACTTCTCGGGCAAGCTGGAGAACTACGACTACCCGGCCGACGCGGTCGCCGCCTCGCTCGCGCACCTGCCCAAGGTCGGCTGAGCTCGAAATCGCGCCCTGCCGCGGACGGCGCGGCGGGGCGCGGCCCACTTTCAGCAGTCGCCAAGGATGGACTAAGCTCCACACGCATGACGACCCTGCGCTTCCTGCTCATCCTGCTGCTGGTGCTCAACGCGCTCGCCTTCGCCGCGCTGCGCGGCTGGCTGGGCCAGGCGCCGGCCACGGGAGAGCCGGAGCGCGTCGCGGCACAGCTGCATCCCGAACGCATCCGGCTGGCGGACGAGCGCATGCCGGAGCCGGTCGCGCCCGAGCCTCCTGCCGAGGCGGTCGCGGCGGAAGCGTCGACACCGTCCGTCGTCGATCGCGCCGCGGCCGACCCCGGCGCGATCGCACCCGCTGCGGCCGATTCGGTCGCGGCCGACGCCGAAACGGGGCGCGAGATTCCCGCCGCCCCCGTCCCGGAAGCACCCACCCCCGGGGCAGTGACGGACACGAGCGCCACGCCGCCCGTAGCGAGCGGCGAGGACTCGCCGGGCGCCGCGGCCGACAACGCACCGTCACAGCCGCCAGGCGATGAGGGGGTCGCGGCCGGCGCAGCGGCGAACACCGCGGACGAGCCCGTCGCCCAGACCGTCCCCGCGACCGCCTCCCCCGACGTGGCAGCCGATGCGGCCCCGCCCGCGGTCTGCCATGCCTGGGCCAGGCTGACGCCCGATCAGGCGGATCGCCTCAGCCAGCGCCTGCGCCGGATCGGCGCCACGCCCGCCCGCACCCGCACCGAGACGCCCGACTCGTGGTGGGTGCGGATCCCGCCCCAGCGCAGCCAGGAGGAGGCCGAACGCCGCGTCGTCGAACTCAACCTGCTCGGCGTCAGCGACATGTTCATCGTCCGCGAACCGGGTGCGACGCAATACGCGGTATCCCTCGGCGTGTTCAAGACCGAAGACCGCGCGCGCGTGCTGCTCGGCCAGTTGCGCGGCCGCGGCGTCACCAACGCCGGGATCGAGCCGCGGATGACCACCACCTATCGCATCCAGGCCAGCATCCCGGCCGGCCAGCTGCGCGCGGTCGAATCCGCAGCCCCCGGCCTGCGCGCCCGGCGCCAGGCGTGCGCGCCGGACTGAAGCTCATGCACGGATCACGCCCCTACATCGTCGGCCTCACCGGCGGCATCGGCAGCGGCAAGAGCGCCGCCACCGCCCGCTTCGCCACCCTCGGCGCCAGCGTGGTCGACACCGACCTGATCGCCCACGCCCTCACCGCGCCCGACGGCGCGGCCATCGAAGCCATCCGGCGGGCCTTCGGCGAGGGCATGATCGCGGCGGATGGCAGCCTGGATCGCGCGGCGATGCGTGCCCTCGCCTTCGAGCGCCCCGACGCGCGGCGCCAGCTCGAGGCGATCCTGCACCCGATGATCCGCGACGAGAGCGCCCGGCAATGCCTGCAGGCCAGCGGGCCGTACGTGATCCTCGCGGTGCCGTTGCTCGTCGAGTCCGGGACCTATCGCGAGCGCTGCGACCGGATCTGCGTGGTGGACTGCCCCGAGGCCGTGCAGGTCGCGCGCGTGCGCCAGCGCAATGGCCTGGCCGAGGTGCAGATCCGCGCGATCATGGCCGCACAGGCGAGCCGTGCGCAGCGCCTGGCCGCGGCCGACGACGTGATCGACAACGGCGGCAGCCTTGCCGAGCTCGAGGCCCAGGTCGAACGCCTGCATGCGCGCTATCTGGCGGCGGCCGACGGACTCCGGAACTGAGCGCACCGCCACGACGCGGCGGACGTGGTGAAATGGGGGCCTGTGCTATCATCGGCCCGATTGAAGAAGGCGCGAGACTTGCGGATCCTGTGCGGTGATTAGCTACGAATATCCTCTCAACGAGCGCATCCGCACGCTGCTGCGTCTGGAGGATCTTTTCCTCAAGATCGCCCACTTCACCGCGGGCGCCGCGCCGCAGGACCACCACGTCGGGCTGCTGACCATCTTCGAGACCCTCGAGGTCGCCAGCCGCGCCGACCTCAAGGTCGACCTGGTGCAGGAACTCGAGCGCCAGCGCCAGATCCTGATGTCCTTCCGCAACAACCCCGAAATTTCGGAGGAGGCGCTCGCCGGCGCGCTGTACGAGATCGAGCAGGCCTCGACGGGACTGCTCGCGATGGCGGGCAAGATCGGCCAGTACCTGCGCGAGAACGAGTGGCTGATGAGCATCCGCAGCCGGGCGGCGATCCCGGGCGGCGTATGCCAATTCGACCTGCCGTCCTACCACTACTGGCTCAATCGCGATCCGGAAGTCCGCCGCCGCGACCTGGATGCCTGGATCCACCCGATGGCGCCCATCCGCGACGGCATCGAGATCGTCCTGCGCCTGCTGCGGGCGAGCGGGCGCCCGGAAGCGCAGCTGGCACGCGGCGGCGCCTTCCAGCTCACCATGCAGGGCCGCAGCGCGCAGATGCTGCGCGTGCGCCTGGCGCGCGCCGAAACCGTGGTGCCCGAGATCAGCGCCAACAAGTACGCGCTGAACGTGCGCTTCATGCTGCCGGAAACCATCGCCCGGCCGCGCCTGGCCGAGCGCGACGTCGCCTTCGAACTCACCTTCTGCAGTCTGTGAGACGCTCATGAGCGACAAGGTACGCGTCGTCAACTGCCCGACCTGCGGCAAACCCGTGCCCTGGCAGCCGGAAAGCACCTGGCGGCCGTTCTGCTCGGCACGCTGCCGTCAGATCGATCTCGGCGCCTGGGCCTCCGAGGAATACCGCGTGCCGACCGCCCCGCCCGACGCGCCGCTGGACGACGTCGATTTCCAGCCGCCCGGCCTGGGAGAAGGCCGGCGACGCTGAACGCCGGCGGTGGAGACGGTCGCCGGACGTCTGCGCGCCACTGCAGCGCTAGCGTTCGTCGGTCGCCGAGGACCGCACAGCGCGCAAATCCCACACCCCGCGGATCGCCGCGATCCCGTGCGCGCCGGCATCGCGTGCGGCTCCCATGTCGTCCGCGCTCAGCCCCCCCAGGGCAAGGACCGGCAGCGGCAGTCCCGCCACCAGGCGGGCAAAGGCCTCCCATCCCAGCGCCGGCTGTCCGGGATGGGTCGAGGTCGGCCGGACCGGTCCGAGCAGCGCGTAGTCCAGGCCCAGCGCTGCGGCATGCTCGAGCTCCGCGCGCGTATGGCACGAAGCCCCCACCCATTCGAATTGCGGACGCGCCTGCGCGGACATCAGCATCTTCGCCGGCAGATGCACGCCATCGGCACCCAACCGGGCCGCGAGCTCGAGGTCGCCGTTGACCAGCACCAGGCCGCGATGGGCACGCATCCGCGCCACGACCTCGACAGTGAAGCGCGCGCGTTCTGCCGCGTCGAGCCCGGCCTCCCGTACCTGGACGAGGCGCAAGCCGCCCGCCAGCGCGCGGTCGAGCGCGGCGAGCTGGGCCTCGATCCCCAGGGCCGCGGCCTGGGTGATGCCCATCGTCCGCGGCAGGCGCAGGGCCTTGAGGATCGGGCCGTTGGCCGGCAGCATGGGGTCACGGCTGGGGCCATCCGGCTGCACCCAGGCCAGTGCGCTGTGCACCTTGTCGTCGAGCTCGCCCTCCCATTCGGTGACCTCGAAGAAGTGCAGCCGGACATGGGCGTGCTCATACAGATGCTCGCGGCGCAGCCAGGGACGCAGCCGGGTCACGCGGATGCCGAGTTCCTCGTCGAGCTCGCGGCACAGGGCCTGCGCGGGCGTCTCGCCCGGCTCGACCTTGCCGCCGGGAAACTCCCAGTAGCCGGCATACACGGTGTCCTGCGCGCGCTGGCCGAGCAGGTAGGAACCGTCCGGTCGCAGCAGCACGCCGGCGGCGACATCGACGAGCTTGCGGGTCATGCCGTTTCGTCCTCGAGGCGGCCCGCATGATCGCGCGCGAACTGCCAGGCGACGCGACCGGAGCGCGAGCCGCGCATCAGCGCCCACTGCAGCGCCTCCTGGCGGGCGGCCGCGATCTCCGCTGCGCTCGCGCCGAAGCTGCGGAGCCAGTGCGCGACGATGTCGAGATACTCGTCCTGACTGAAGGGGTAGAACGAGATCCACAGCCCGAAACGCTCCGACAGCGAGATCTTCTCCTCCACCGCCTCGCCCGGATGCAGCTCGCCATCCACGTGGCGGGCCTGCAGGTTCTCGTCGTGGTATTCCGGCATCAGGTGGCGGCGGTTCGAGGTGGCGTAGATCAGCACATTGTCGGACATCGCCGACACCGAACCGTCGAGCACGCTCTTGAGCGCCTTGTAGGCATCCTCGCCTTCCTCGAAGGACAGGTCGTCGCAGAACAGGATGAAGCGCTCGGGACGGCCGGCGATCAGCTCGACGATCTCGGGCAGGTCGACGAGATCGCCCTTGTCCACCTCGATCAGGCGCAGGCCGCGTGCCGCGTATTCGCTGAGCAGGGCCTTCACCAGCGAGGACTTGCCGGTGCCGCGCGCGCCGGTCAGCAGCACGTTGTTGGCGCGCCGGCCGGCGAGGAACTGGCGGGTGTTGCGGTCGATGCGTGCCTTCTGGTCGTCGACGTCCTGGATGTCGGCCAGCGTGATGCGGTGCGGCAGGGGCACCGGCTTCAGCGCCGCGCGTCCATGCCGGCGCTGCCAGCGGAAAGCCAGCGCCCCCTCCCAGTCGGGCTCCGGCGCCGGACCGGGCAGCAGGGTCTCGAGGCGCTCGAGCACGCGTTCGGCGCGCGCCAGCAGATCGGCAAGTTCGGTGGTCATGAGGGCGTGTCGGTGTCCTGGTTGTCGGCGGCTCCCGGGCTGCGCGCGCGGAGGATTCCCCTACCGCTGCGTCGGCATCCGGCTGCGGCTGCGCCCGCGAATCGGGCCTCGCGCGCGTGCGCCGGCAGCGCCCGGGGGACCGGTATACTGGCGGCAATGTCCCCCGAGTTCAACCGATGTCCCAGATGATCCCGCTCCGCATCCGTCGCCACGCTCTCCTGCTCTTCGTCGGCCTGCTCCTCGGCGCCTGCGCCCACCCGCCGGGCGCGCCCACGCTCGAGACCGAGGAAGCGCCGGCGCCGGCAAAGCCCGGCCCCGCCAGCACCGCGGGCCCCAGGCAAGCCGAGCAGGCGGCGGAAGCCCCTGCGGTCGCGCCCTTGCAGGCAAGCACCTGGGAGGCGGTCAGTGGCTGGCTGCAGGACGATCCGGCACAGGCCTGGCCGGCGCTGCGCGCCTCGTGCCCGAGCCTGTCCCGCCAGGCGGCCTGGAAGACTGTCTGCGACCGTGCGGCAGCGCTCGGCACGCAACCGTCCCCAGGCGCCGCGCGCCAGTTCTTCGAGGCGAACTTCACCCCCTGGCAACTGACGAATGCCGACGGCAGCACCCAGGGTCTGATCACCGGCTACTACGAGCCGCTGATCCGCGGCAGCCGGACCCGCAGCGCACGCAGCGCCTGGCCGGTCCATGGGGTACCGAAGGACATGCTGACGATCGAGCTCGGGGACGTCTACCCGGAACTGAAGAATATGCGCCTGCGCGGCCGACTGGTCGGCAACAAGGTCCTGCCGTACTGGACGCGGGCGCAATTCGGCGAGCGCGCGGAACAGGCGCAGGCACCGGTACTGCTGTGGGCCGACGATCCGATCGAGCTTTTCTTCCTGCAGGTACAGGGCTCGGGCCGCGTGCAGCTCGCTGACGGTACGCTGGTGCGCATCGGCTACGCGGACCAGAACGGCCATCCCTACCAGTCGATCGGACGCTGGCTGGTCGCTCAGGGGGAACTGCCGCTCGAGAAGGCGTCGATGGAGGGCATCAAGCGCTGGGCCCAGGACAATCCCCACCGCCTGCATGAGTTGCTCAACGCCAACCCGAGCTATGTCTTCTTCCGCGAGCTCCCGGCGTCGAACGGCGGACCGGTCGGCGCACTCGGCGTCCCGCTGAGCGCCGGGCGCAGCATCGCCATCGACCCGCGCTACGTCCCGCTGGGCGCGCCGGTGTTCCTGGCGACCACGCATCCGCTGAGCACCCGGCCGCTGCAACGCCTGATGCTGGCGCAGGACACCGGCAGCGCGATCAAGGGTGTGGTGCGCGCGGACTTCTTCTGGGGATTCGGCGCGGAGGCCGGCCGCGAGGCGGGCAGGATGCGCCAGCAGGGCAGCATGTGGGTGCTGCTGCCCAAGGGCCTGGAGCCGCCGCAGACGCGCTGAGCGCGCAGCGCGCCGTGGCCGCGGGACGCGGCACGCGCCGGCGTTCCGCGGGCGCCGGCAGCGCTCAGGGCTTCACTGCGGCCAGCGCCTTCTCGAGCTCAGCGCGCGGCACGTAGCCACCGATGCGCGTGCCGTCGGCGAGGAAGATGGTCGGCGTGCCACTGATGCGCAGGCTCTGGCCGAGTTCGACGTTGCGTGCGATGGAGGCGGTGTCGCACTTGGCAGCCGCCGGAGTCTTGCCGCCCACCACCCAGTCCGTCCACGCCTTGCCCTGGTCCTTGCTGCACCAGATGTTGTCGGACTTGGTCCGCGAGTCCTCGCTGAGAATGGGGTACAGGAAAGTGTAGATGGTGAGGTCGTCCATCTCGGCGAGCTCCTTGCCGAGGCGCTTGCAGTAGCCGCAGTTCGGGTCCTCGAAGGTCGCGATCACGCGTGTTCCCTTGCCCTTGACCACCTTGACCGCCTGATCCAGCGGCAGCTTCGAGAAATCGATCGCGGCGAGCTGGTTCATGCGCTGCTCGGTCACGTCACGGCGCGTCGCCGTGTCGATGATGTTGCCGTCGATGATGAAGCTGTTCTTGGCGTCGGTATAGACCAGTTGGCCGTTCTTGAGCACGACCTCGTACAGGCCGCCGTACTCCGTCGCTTTCACGGATTCGACGGCGGGCGCGCCGATGAAGGCTTCCATGCTCTTCTTGACCGCATCCTCGCTTGCCAGTGCGGTGGCGCCGAGCGTCATGGCGAAGGTGAAGGACAGAGGCTTGAGCAAGGTACGTGCCGCGAAGTAATTCATCAGGATCTCCAGGGGGTGTTCAAAGTCGCCCGTTAGCCGCATAGCGGACGAGCGCGTTCTTTACGACCGGCAACTGGCCGGTGAGGTTCATGCCGGCATTGCGCAAGGCGGCAGCCAGGGGATTCGCGCTACCGAACAGGCGGCTCAGCCCGTGAGTCGCGTATTGCAGCAGGAATGGCTCCTCGGCCCGTCGGCGCGCGTAGGATCGCAGCACCGGCAGTTCCCCCGGATCGCGCCAGGCGGGCAGCCCCCCCAGGACCTCGGCGAGCACGCGGGCATCCTGGAAGCCGAGATTGATGCCGTGGCCGGACAGTGGATGGATCGCATGGGCGGCATCACCGACCAGCGCGATCCGCGCGCTGACCGCGGTCTCCGTCCGCATCAGCCTGAGCGGAAATGCGGCGCGCGGGCTCACCAGTTCGAAGCGTCCCAGTCGGTGCTCGCCGGCCGCGGCAACCCGCGCGCAGAAGTCTGCGTCCGGAAGCGCCAGCAACTCGCCGGCAAGGGCATCCGCGGCCGACCACACAATCGAAACCATCCCGTCGGCAAGCGGAAGCCAGGCCAGCACACCTTCCTGCGTGAACCACTGGAACGCAGTACCCCGATGCGGCAGCGCGCAGCGGAAATTGGCGACGACGCCCATTTCGCCATACGGCGTCACGGCGGCTCCGATCCCGGCCTCGCGTCTGACCCAGGAGTCGCGCCCATCGGCGCCCACCACCAGCGCAGCGCTCAGCGTGCGACCGTCCTGCAGACGTACTGTCGCCGCACCATCGGTGACATCGAGCGCTGCCGGTACACCGGGACAGAAAAGGGTGACGTTGTGCTGACGCTTCAGGCTCTCCCAGAGTTCGACATGCACCAGGCTCGATTCGCCGATCCATGCCAACTCCGAAAGCCCGCTTTCATAGGCTTCGAAACGCAGACTGCCACCCGCGTCGCCGTGGATCAGCATCTCCGCCACCGGCGTCAGGCGAGCGTGGTCGAGGTGCGCCCAGACCCCCAGCTCGGCCAGGAAAGCCGCGCTTGCGGGACTGTAGGCGTAGATCCGTTGATCCCAGCCCCCGGGCCGTCTGGGCACCCCCTGCTCCACCAGCGCGATCTTCAGATGACTGCGCCTGAGCGCCACTGCCAGGGCGGCGCCGGCAAGCCCGCCGCCGACAATGCTTTTTTGAGCGATCAGGGCGTTTGTTTTGTGGGTTAGTCTGACGATGACCTACTTTCACGAGGGCGGACCTCACTATCATCGGCGCACGGGTGTTTCACGGTCCTGTTCGGGAAGGGAAGGGGTGGTTCCACACGGCTATGGTCGTCAGACTTTGACTTGTCACCTGCGTTGTTGTGCAGGCCAAAGGAGGAAGAAGTGTTGTGTGATTGTCTGGTTTTTTGCACCAGAGAGTCGAGTTCGTTTTGTTTTGAAGGTTATAGGATCAAGCCACACGGGCAATTAGTATCGGTTAGCTAAACGTGTTGCCACGCTTACACACCCGACCTATCAACGTTGTGGTCTTCAACGACCCTTCAGGGGGCTCGAGGCCCCGGGGAAGTCTCATCTTGAGGCGAGTTTCCCGCTTAGATGCT
>JARRBR010000045.1 GCA_029982755.1 Rhodocyclaceae bacterium | reverse complement strand
CGCCACGCCGACTTCCGCGACGACGCCGAGGTCAACGCGCTCGGCACGCCGTCGGGCTTCATCGAGATCTTCAGCCGCAAGATCGACCGCTACGGCTACCCCGACTGCAAGGGCCACCCGGTATGGATGGAGAAGACCGAGCGCTCGCACGGCGGCCCCGGCTCCGACCGCTACCCGCTGTGGCTGCAGTCGGTGCACCCGGACAAGCGCCTGCACTCGCAGCTGTGCGAATCCGAGCCGCTGCGCGAGACCTACGCCATCGCAGGGCGCGAGCCGGTGTTTATCGGCCCCGAGGACGCCGCCGCGCGTGGCATCAAGCACGGCGACCTGGTGCGGGTGTTCAACGACCGTGGCCAGCTGCTTGCCGGCGCGCACGTGTCGGACAACTTCCCGCGCGGCGTCGTGCGCATCCAGGAAGGCGCCTGGTACGGCCCGACCGGGCCGGAGATCGGCGCGCTCGACACCTACGGCGACCCCAACACGCTGACGATCGACATCGGCACCTCCAGCCTGGCGCAAGCGACCAGCGCCAACACCTGCCTGGTGCAGATCGAGAAGTTCGTCGGCACGCCGCCCAAGGTGACCTCCTTCGGCGGGCCGATCGAGGTCGATCCGGAAGGGCGGGAGGTGAAGCCGTAATGGGTACGAACGCGCAAGGCCGCGCCGTTGGAGCGCCTGAAGCGGCCTCGGAACCGGCAGTCGGAGCGCTCTCCGCGGCGCCTCTCGGGACCGCCCCCGACACCGCAGCCGACTCCACGGCGCTCTCCCCCGCGGAGTGGGAGTTTACGAGCAGGCAGCGCGCCGGCTTGTACGGCTGGTTCTCCCGGCTGTACGCGCAGGAAGTTTCCGAGGCGATGTTCCGCAGCCACTTCGCGGACGGGGGCTTCGCCCCCTTCGCGGGACTGGCCGAACTCGGTCTGGGCGCCGAAGTGCAGCGCCTCGACGCGGCCATCGCGGCCCTGCGCGCCGAACTGCTCCCGCGCCTGGAGTTGGCCGCGGACTTCGCCCAGCTCTTCCTGCTCGACGGCAAGACCAGCGCCCTGCCCTACGCCTCGGCCTACGAAGGCAAGGACGCGGCCTCGCCGCTCTACGGCGCGGCCGAGACGCGCATGCGCGAGTTCCTGACCGCACGAAACCTCGCGATCCAGGCCGATTTCCGCGAACCGGCGGACCACCTCGCCGTGCCGCTGGCGGTGCTGGCCGACCTGGCGGAGAAGGACGCCAGCAGCGACCACATCGCCCAAGCCGCTGCTGCGCAGGCCGACTTCCTGCGCACCGCCGTGCTCGACTGGCTGCCGCATTTCGTCGCGCGCTGCCAGCAGGCGGGCCCGCGCTTCGATGTCTATCCCGCGCTCGCGGCGCTGCTGCTCGGCTTCGCGCGCGCCGACCTGCTGTTCCTGGGCGACGTTGCGTGCGCAGAAGGCGCGATCGCACAGGGCGTCGAAGCGCCGCGAGCCTGAATCGGACGGATCGACTGGAAGGATGTCCCGATCCTCCAGCCGGTCCGTCGCTGCCCATTCTCATGAACCGGGCGGACGTACCCACTCGTCGTGAAACTGTATAAAATATCAGTCTCCCAGGAAGACTGAAGATGACTCACGACCAGATGCCCCTGTTCGCGGCCCCGGCCGCGCCGACCATGCCCCGACAACACGATACGACCGACCTCGACCCAGCCCTCGACCCAGCCCTCGACCCAGCCCTCGACCCAGCCCTCGACGACGCCCCCGCCGCCCTCCGCAGCGACCGCCTGTGGCAGCTCGACGGCTGGACCGCCCGCGTGATCAAGAACGAGGACGACGACGGCTGGGCGGTGGAGATGCTCAAGGACGGCGAGGCCGAACCGGCACTGGTCGGCCCGTGGACCATGGGCCGCGACAAGAAGAACCCCAAGCCGCTCGACCAGGCCGCCTTCAACACCCTGGTCAAGACGGCGACCGAGGTGCTGCAGCGCCACGCCCAGCAGGCGCACGCCATGCTGCACAAGTCGCTGACGGTCTTCGCGCTCGACGCGCAATGGGAGGTCCGCCTCGACGTCACGCCCGACGAATACGAGCCCTTCGCGACGCTGAGCGCCTTCGACGCGGGCGGCGACGAGGTGGCGCAGCTGCGCGTGGCGCCGGATTTCCGCCTCAACACCGCGAGCGCGACCGCCTGGATCGTCGGCGGCTTCGCCCGCCCCGGGGGCAGGGAGACGCTCGACTTCTGAGGCGACGCCTTCTCCTGCACCGCCGCGCAGGTCCCCGCTGCAAGGCATGCGGAACGCTCGCCCCGGGCGTAGCGCTTGCGCCTGCGCGTATACTGCCGGGTTTGTTCGCGCCCGCGCCGCGCGTCATCGGTTCGAGTTCGCCTGAGCCCATGCTCGGGACGGTTTCGGTCCTGGCGCGCCGCAACTGCCCATTCCCCGCAAGGAGAGCGTCTTGAACCGGGACACCTTCGTCTGGAACAGTGCCGTCATCACCGGCATCGACCTGGTCGACGTGCAGCACAGGGAGCTCATCGACCTGTTCAATGCGCTCAATGCCGCATTGTTCAGGGACGGGGCCGACCGCGAAGTCATCGTCGAGGACACCTTTCGCCGTGTCCTCAATTACACGGAACACCACTTCCGGGACGAGGAGGCCCTGATGGTGACGGAGGGGGTCGACCAGCGACACGCGGAGCCGCATCGCGCCCGCCACCGGCACTTCGTGGCGCAGGTCGGTGCGATGTGGTCTCACCGCGAGGCATTGCGCGAGCATCCCGAGACGATCGCGGACTTCCTCACCTCGTGGCTGGCTTTTCACATCATGGGCGTTGACCAGTCGATGTCACGCCAGATTGCCGCGATCCGGTCCGGTGTTTCCCCTGCCGAGGCCTTCGAGCACGAATCCGCGGCGAGGGATGCCGGCACCCAGGCGCTGGTCGACATGATCGGCCGGCTGTACTCGGTGCTCGCAGATCAGAACGCAGCCCTGGCACGGGCCAATCTGTCGCTCGAGGAGCGGGTGCGCGCGCGGACGCTGGAACTCGAGCAGGCCAACCGGGAACTGCAGGAGGCCAATGCCCAGCTCGAACGCTTCTCGAAGACGGACGCCCTGCTCAACATCGGCAACCGCGCCTTCTTCGACGACCACCTGATCGATCTCTGCGCGCGCGGACGACGCGCCAGTTCGCCCCTGTCCCTGCTGATGATCGACGTCGACTGCTTCAAGCAGTACAACGACCGCCACGGCCACCCTGCGGGTGACGAGTGCCTGCGCCAGGTCGCGCGCGCGATCCGCCTTTCGCTGCAGCGGGCGACCGACAGCGTTTCCCGCTACGGTGGCGAGGCGTTCGCCGTCCTCTTGCCCGACACGGATCTGGCCGGTGCCGAGCACGTCGCCGGCCGCCTTCTGGATGCCGTACGCGCGCTCGCCTTGCCCCATGCAGGCTCTACGGCGGCGAATCATGTGACGGTGAGCATCGGTGCAGCGAGCGTCGTCCCGACCGAGCCGCAATCCTGCTCGGGGCTCGTGAAGCAGGCCGACGTGGCGCTGTACGCGGCCAAGGCCGCCGGGCGCGACCGGTTCGTCCTTGCGCCTCAGGCCTCGGCCAGCACGTCGCCCCAAGCCTCGATCGGCATGGGCTTGCCGAAGAGGTAGCCCTGATAGAAGGCGCACCCGTTGCGCCGCAGGAATTCGCGCTGCGCGGGCGTTTCCACCCCTTCGGCGACGATCTCGAGGCCCAGGGCCTTACCCATCGACAGGATCGCGAGCACGATGGCGGCACTGCCCTCGTCTTCAGCCATGTCGCGCACGAAGGACTGATCGATCTTGAGTTGGGCGAACGGCAGGCGCTTCAGGTAGGACAGCGACGAATAGCCGGTACCGAAATCGTCCAGGGCGAAACGGATACCCGATTCGCGCAGCTGGTTCATGCGGACGACGGTATCGTCCAGGTTGTTGAGGATGGCGCTTTCCGTGAGCTCGAGCTTGAGCAGGGAGGGATCGACACCCGCGGCGCTCACCATCTGCTTTACGCCGGCGCCGAAATCGGCCTGGTGGAACTGGCGCGGGCTGACATTGACGGCGATCGTCAGGTGACGCGTCCGCTCGTCCGCCTGCCACCGTGCGAGCTGCGCGCACGCCGTGCGCAGCACCCACAGGCCGAGCGGCACGATCAGACCGGTGTCCTCGGCGAGCGGGATGAACTCTGCCGGCGACACCATGCTCCCATCGGCCAGAGGCCAGCGCACGAGGGCTTCGGCGCCGACCAGCCTGCCGTCCCGGTCGACCTGCGGCTGGTAGAACACGCGCAGGGACCCGGCCTCGATCGCCTCGTGCAGCCCGGCCTCCATGCGCATGCGCGCGTCGGCCACCGCCTGCATGTCCGGGCTGAAGAAGCGGACGTTGCCGCGGCCGTCCTGCTTCGCCCGGTACAGCGCGACCTCGGCCTGCTTGAGCAGGCTCTCGAGCGTGCTCTCCCTGTCGTAGAACAGGCTGATGCCGCAACTGAGCGTCACGTAATGCACGTCGCGCTCGGTGTCCCCCAGCCGATAGGGCTGCTGGAGCGCACCCTGCACCTGACGCACGATCTGCTCGGCGTGCGCGAGCGCCTCCTCCCCGGAATCGCCGACATACGAGACCAGGATCGCGAAGTCGTCGTCGCCATGGCGCGCGACCGTGTCGTCCTCGCGCACGCTGGCCCGCAGCCGCGCAGCGACGGCGCGCAGCAGGCGGTCGCCTGCCGCATGGCCCAAGGTGTCGTTCAACGACTGGAAGCGGTCGATGTCGAGCAGCATCAGCAGGCCATACGTCTCGCTCCGGCCGCTGCTGCGAATGGCCTGGGCGATGCGGTCGTGGAGCAGCGCCCGGTTTGGCAGTTCGGTGAGCGCGTCGTAGTACGCGAGCCGATGCAGCAAGGCCTCGGACTGCTTGCGCTCGGTGATGTCTTCCTTGACGGCCACGAAGTGGGTGACCACGCCCGCCTCGTCCTTGATCGGCGCGATCGTCGCCAGCTCGAGGTAAGTCGAGCCGTCCTTGCGCGTGTTGTGGAACTCCCCGCGCCAGACCTCGCCCCGGCCGAGACAGGACCACATCTCGGCGTAGGTCTCCTCGGGCGTCAGCCCCTTGTTCAGCATGCTCGGGTTGTGGCCGAGGACTTCCTCGGGGCTGTAGCCGGTCGTGGCCAGGAACGCGTCATTGACGTAGAGGATGCGTGGTGCGGGATCGGTGATGATGATCGATTCCGGGCTCTGTTCGATGACCATGGACAGCTGCCGCAGCTTCGTGTTGCGCTGCTCGATCTCAGCCGCCATGTGATCGATCCCCCGGGCAAGCTCGTCGAGCTCGCCGATCCCGACCCGCCGGCCGATGCGCGCATCGAGACGGCCAGCGGCGATGCGGGCGACGACGCCGCGCACGAACTCCGCCCACACCTCGATCAGGCGGTAGACGTAGACCCGCGCCAGCAGGGCGGAGAGCAGCGCAATCGCGGCGATCACGACCAGAGAGAATTGCAGACGGCGGTCGACCGCATTCATCGAGCGCTCGAGCGGAGCCCCGACGACGAGGAAATTGCTGCTGAGTGCGTGCTCTGGGGCGAGAACGCCATAGAAACGTTGCTCCCCATCGGATCCCTGGGCCTGCAGCACGCCTGCACCCGTTTCAGCCACCGCTGGCAGCGCCGCAAGGAGCGCGGCCGGCGCTTGCGGCTCCCCCCAGGGCATCCTCTTCGGATAGTGGACCTGCACATGGCCGTCGACGCTGATCACACCGACTTCCCAACCCGCCGGCAGGCGGAAGCTCTCGAACACACGATAAAGCCAGTCCAGCCTGATCGAGGCGAACAGCACCGCACGGACGTCGCCGGCGGGCGCGGTGACCGGATAGCCGAAGAGGATCCTCGGCTCACCCGAGACGAGTCCTCGCCCGAACTCGCCCGGCGACAGTCCCCGCCCCTCGAGGGCGCGCGCGAACCAGGCCCGGTCCGCCACGTTAAGCGGACCCGCCATGGGCCGCGCACTGCAGAACACCGTGCCGTCGGGCAGGGCCGCGCCGATGTTGGCAAAGTCCTCCAGCGAACCGAGCATGCGCCGGGCAATGCCCGAACATTCGCCGGCGCCCAGATCGTGAAGGTCATCGGACTGGGCGATGATCCGCAGGATGCTCTCGACGGCCTTGCGCGCGGATTGTGCCCGGTGGCTCACGTCGGCAAGACGACTGTTGACCGTGGCCTCGATGTCGGCGATTGCCTGCTCACGACGTTCCTGATGATCGAACAGCACGAAAGCGAGAAGCGGGATCACGGCGATCAGGATCGTGATCCACAGCCGGAAGTTGAGCGAGTTACGGGTCATCAGCCACGCCGGTGAGATTGCTTTGCCACGGTTCCTCCCATCGGACCATCGCCGTGCCCGAAACCCGGCCAGTCCCGCAGCGGGCTGCGCCACCGAGCCTGTCCGACTCAGGGGCGCAGGGCGGGACGAGCCATGGCAGCCTGGTTTCCTGGGGGCCGCATTATGTTCGAAAGTCCCCACGCCGTATGTGACTTTCTACGCCCTGCCTCGCTCGTGCCCCCTGCCGGGACAAAAGCCCCGCACCTTGCACGAATGGCAGAAAATGCCGGTTCCCGAAGCCTTCACATCTCACCATGACCATCCCCTTCGCCCCCGTCGCCCTCGAACACGCCAGCCGCCTCCTCAACCACGGCCCCACCGTGCTCGTCACAAGCGCCCATGGCGGCCGCCGCAACATCATGGCGGCGGCGTGGTCGATGCCGGTCGAGTTCTCGCCGCCGCGCATCGCCATCGTCATCGACAAGAACACCTTCACCCGCGAGCTGATCGCGGCGAGCGGGATCTTCGGCGTGTGCCTCCCCGGCGCCGCGCTGGCCGACCTCACCTTCGCCGTAGGCAGCTGCAGCGGGCGCGAGAGCGACAAGTTCGCGCGCTTCGGCATCGAGGCGGCGAAGGGTCCGGTGCTCGGCGTGCCGCTGCTGGAAGCCGGCTGCGCGGCGTGGATGGAGTGCCGGCTGATCCCGGAAGCCCACACCGAGGACGCCTACGACACCTGCTTCGCCGAGGTGGTGTCCGCGGCGGCGGATCCGGCGGTGTTCGCCAACGGCCGCTGGAATTTCAGCCCCGACAATGCCGCGCTGCACACCCTGCATCACCTGGGTGCCGGAAACTTCGCCTGCGCGGGCGATGTCATCCGCGCACGGCCGCTGTAAGCAGCGCTGGCAGCTCGCGCCCGTGGCCTTAGAATGGCGCCCCGATCCTGAATCTGACCGAGCATGTCGCCCAGCCCCGAAACCAACACCGCCAGCCTGCTGGTCGTCGATGACGACCTGGTCACCCAGGCGCGCCTGAAGGCGTATTTCTCGCAGGAGGGATACCGCGTGCTGCTGGCCGAGGACGGCGACGCGTTCTGGCGCCAGCTCGACAAGGCCGCGGTCGATCTGGTGCTGCTCGACATCAACCTCCCCGGGCAGGACGGCCTTTCGCTGGCGCGCGAGCTCCGCGCGCGCGATCCGGCGATCGGCATCATCCTCGTGACCAGCCGCAACGACGACATCGACAAGGTCGTCGGGCTCGAGGTGGGCGCGGACGACTACGTCACCAAGCCCTTCAATCCGCGCGAACTGCTGGCGCGGGTCAAGAGCCTGCTGCGCCGCACCGGTGGGCGGCATGACGACGACGAGGAGGTCTTCCGCTTCGCGGGCTGGACGCTGAACCTGCCCCGCCGCCGGCTGTGCGACCCGCAGGGCGCCGACGTGGCGCTGACGCGCGGCGAGTTCGAGGCGCTCGCGCTGCTGGTGCGCTACGCCGGCGAGGTGATCAACCGTGACCGCCTGTCGCGCGCCATCAGCGGCCACGACTGGTCGCCCCAGGACCGCACGGTGGACGTGCTGGTGCGTCGCCTGCGGACCAAGCTCGACGGCGCGGACAAGCCCGACTCGCTGATCTCCACCGTGCGTGGCGAAGGCTACCGGCTGGCGGTCGACGCCGAACGCGCCCGGAGCTGACCGCGGCCGGCTCGGCAGCCGCCCTGCGCGGGCGGGTCGCGCGCCCATGCGCCCAGGCCGGCTTCAGGTCTCGCCCGAACCGGTGCGGCCGAGCGCCGCGTCGAGCGCCTCCAGCGTGCGCGCGTGCACCTGCGCCAGCGCACCCACGCGCTCGACCAGCATTCCGTCGGCCTCGATCTGCGCAATCTCCTGCTCCACGCCCGCCGCACACTCGCCCAGGCGCTGCAGCCCGAGATTGAACGCGGCGCCGCGCAGCTTGTGCGCCAGTCGCGCGCATTGCTCGCCATCGCCCGCCGCGGCCGCCGCCACCAGCGTGGCGATCAGGCTCTGTCCCTGGGCGCGGAAGATCTCGGCGATGCCGTCGAGCACATCCCCGCCGAGTGCCGCTTCCTCCGCGCGCAGGAACTCGCTGTCGACCCAGGGCGCGGGCTCCGCCCCCCCGCCTTCCACGACCGTGCCTTCCACGACCCCGCCTTGCGCCGCTCGGTCTTCGGCCTCCGCCTTGCCTTCGGACGCTTCCCCCTGCGCCCCCTCCTCTGCCCGTGCCGCCTGACCGACGCCGCCCGCTCCGCCAACCGTCGCGGACGAGCGGCCGGCGAGCAGGCCCGCCAGCACCGCGCGCAGCCGCGCGAGCGTTAACGGCTTCGACAGGAAGGCACCGAATCCTGCGGCCAGCAGGCCATCCACCTGGTTCGCCGGGACGTGCGCCGACATCAGCACCGCGGGCGTGTCGGCATGGCGCGGCAAGGCGCGCAGGCGCGCCAGCATCTCGCGTCCGTCACCGTCGGGCAGGTTCATGTCGACGAGGGCGATGTCCGCGCCCTCCTCGCCGAGCACGTGCAGTGCGCTCTGGATGTCGACGACGCACAGCGGATGCTGCCCGAGCGCCTCCAGGAAGCGCGTGACGACCATGCGGTTGACCTCGTCGTCCTCGACCACCAGCACGCGGTGCCCGGGCGCGAGCGGCGCGAACGCCGCCTCACCGCTGCGCCCCGCTTCGGCAGCGGGCAGCGCCGGCGCCGGCGGAAGCAGCAGCTCGAAGCTCACCGTCGTGCCCTCGCCGGGCGCGCTGACGAGTCCGATCTCGCCGCCCATGGCCCTGACCAGGCGCCGGCACACCGCCAGCCCGAGCCCGGTCCCCGCGTGATGGCGGCCGCTGTCGCGCACCTGCACGAAAGGCTCGAACACCTCCGCCTGGCGTGCCGGATCGATGCCGATGCCGCGGTCCTCGACCGCGAAGCGCACCGCATCCGGGCGCGCGCCACGACTCACGCGCACGGTCACCGCGCCCTCGTCGCTGAACTTGATCGCGTTGCCGACGAGGTTGAGCAGGATCTGGCTGAGCTTGCGGCGGTCGCCGAGCACCGCATCCGCGACGCCCGCATCGATGTCCGCCACCAGCTTCAGCCCGCGCGCTGCCGCACGGGTGCCCTGCACCGCGAACACGTCGCCGACCGTCTCACGCAGGCTGAACGCCAGCGTGTCCAGATGCACGCCGCCGGCCTCGATGCGGGCGAAGTCGAGCATGTCCTCCAGCAGTTCGAGCAGCAGCGTGGCGGCCGAACGCATCTGCGCCAGGTAGTGCGCACGCTCGGCCGGCGGCGGCGCGGCCTCGAGCAGCTCGAGCAGGCCGAGGATGCCGGCCATCGGCGTGCGCAGCTCGTGGCTGACCGTGCCGAGGAAGGCGGTCTTGGCATGGTCGGCCTTCTCAGCGGCGGCGCGCGCGGCGGCGTGCTCGGCCATCTCGCGGGCGAGCGCCATGTTGGCCTCGCGCAGCTCGGCGGTACGCGCGAGCACCTGGTTCTCCAGTTCCTGCTGCTGCTCGCGCAGCGCCTCGGCCAGGCGGTCGCGCTCGATGGCGTCGTTGCGAAAGCGCTCCAGCGCGCGCGACAGCGAGGCCAGCTCGTCGTCGCCGGTGGTGTCGATCGCCACGTCGCGCTGCCCGGCGGCGAGCGCGAGCGTGGCCTGCTCCAGCGCCAGCAGGCGGCCGAGGGTGTGCCGGCGCAGCACGTGCCAGCTCACCACCGCGGTGACCAGCAGCAGCGCAGCGGCGATGATGCCGAAGGCGATCAGCCCCGAGGTCGCGCTGCGCTCGGCCGCGGAGCCGGCCGCGGCGAGGATGCGGCCACCGCGATGGATCAGCTCGCCGGCCAGCGCGTCGAGCTCGGTGGTGAGGCTGCCGACCTCGATCTGCAGCGCCTCGCTGCGTGCGCGCAGCTCGATCTCGTTGCGCCGCAGCTCGACCGCGCCATCGCTGGCGAAGGCCCCGGCGATCGCGTCGTGCAGCTGTCGTCCCTGCGCGCGCGCCGCCGGGTCGGGAATGTCGCGCAGGCGGCGGTCGAGCAGCGCCAGGTGGGCAGCGAGCTCGGCGCGCGCGGATTGCAGGCGGGCGCTCGAGTCGAGCTCGTCGAGGCGGTCGACGAGGAAGGCCATGCCATGCACGGTAAGGGTGAGCTCGTGCATCCGCTCCAGGGTGTCGAGGTCCAGGTCCAGCAGGCGGTCGCGCGCTTCGCCTGCCGCGCCGCCGGACACCGCGGGCGGCGCGGCGCCGGGCTGCGGCTGCAGCAGGCTGGTCAGCGTCGTTACCAGCAGGGCGGTGGCGTTCTCGGTGTGCATGCGCGCCAGGTCGTCGAGCGCCTCGATGGATTCGCGCAGCGCCCCGGCGGCCCGTGTGCGCGCCGCACGCAGCGCGAGCCGGGCGGCGATGGTGTCGCCCATGGCGTCCAGGCGCACCGACAGCGCCTCGCCGGTCGCCTGCAGGCGCTTGCGCAGCTCGGGTTCCACATGCGGCGACTGCAGTGCCGCCAGGCGTCCGCGGATGCGTGCGGACTCGCCGTCGAGCACCGCGCGCAGCTGGTCCAGCTCGGCGCTCGACTCCACCCGCGCCAGCCGCGGCGCGAGCGCGGCCAGGCGGGCGTTGCCGCGCACCGCCTCGTGCAGCGCGTCGGCCGCGGGCAAGGTGTCGCGGATGATCGCCTGCTGGCTGCCGACCACGCGCTGGAAGCTGAGCCAGCCGACCACGGCCACCACCACCGTCGCCAGTGCGCCGAACAGCAGCCCCAGCAGCAGGCGCTCGCGCAGCCCGAAGCGGCGGCGGGGTGCGGGATTCACGTAAGATTGGGCGCTCATCGGGTATGGGTGGCAAGGCGCACGGATGCGTCACGCCGCAGACAGAGGGAACATGGCTTCATCTTACCGGCGGCCGGGGAGGAAAACCTCGCGCCCGACCATCCGCGCCGGCACGCGCGATACCGTGGCCGCGCGCATCCGCCGCGTCCTCGGCGCACTGGCCTTGCGCACGTTCGTCGCCGGCCTGCTGCTGGCCGTGACGCCGCTCCACGCAGCGGGCGCCGACACACGCTGGCCGATCGAACGCTGGGCGGGCGACGTGCGCGCCACCGACGCGGCCGATCGCCCGCCCCCCGCCCTGCCCGCGCTTGCCGCCTCGCGCCCGTGGCGGCTGTGCGCGGTATATCCGCACCTGAAGGACAGCTACTGGCTGGCGGTGAATTACGGCATGGTCGAGGAGGCGCGCGCGCTCGGCATCGGGCTGCGCGTGCTCGAGGCGGGAGGCTACGAGCATCTGCAACGCCAGCGCGAACGCGTCGCCAGTTGCACCAGCGACCCCGCGATCGACGCGCTGCTGGTGGGTACGGTCAGCTTCGGCGGGCTGAACGACCTGCTCGTGCCCTATCGCGAACGGCATCCGGTGCTGGGCGTGGTCAACGACATCGACGCCGGCGTGGTCAGCGCCAGGGTCGGCGTGCCCTGGTACCAGCTCGGCTGGAAGATCGGCCGCTGGCTGGCGGCGCGCCATCCCGGCGGCACGCCCGCGGTGGACATCGCCTGGTTCCCCGGCCCGCAGGACGCCGACTGGGTGGGCTTCATCGACCGCGGCTTCCGCGACGGGTTGGAGGGCAGCGCGGTGCGCATCGCGACGGTACGCCACGGCGACACCGGGCGCTCGATCCAGCGCCAGCTCGTCGAGGAGGCGCTCGACGCCCATCCGCAGCTCGACTACCTGGTCGGCAATGCGCCGATGGCCGAGGCCGCGGTGGCCGAGCTGCGCCGCCGCCAGCGCGAGGACCGGCTCGGCATCGTCGCGTCCTACGTCACGCCGGGCGTCCATAGCGCCATGCGGCGCGGCCGCATCCTCGCCTCGGTCACGGATTTCCCGGTGCTGCAGGGCCGCATGGCGATCCGCCAGGGGCTGCGCGCGCTGGAGGGACAGGCGATCGAAGCCTACATCGGGCCGAGGGTGGAGCTGGTGGAGCCGGCCACGCTCGACCGTTATCCGATGGACTGGATGCTGCCGCCCGCCGGCTTCATCCCCGCCTACGAGGTGGCGCCGGACCTGCGCTGAGGCCGCTGCGGCCACCCCCGGGGCTGGCCGGGGGCGGCGCGCGCTTCAGTGCGGCGGTTCCGCGGCGAACAGCGCGCCCACCACGTCCGACTGGGTGATCATGCCGACCACCCGGCCCGCGTCGTCGGTGACCGGCATGTGGTGCACGCCCTCATCCGCGAAGTCGTCGATGAGGTCCGCCAGCGGCTGGCCGGGACGAACGCTGCGCACCTCGCGCGTCATGATCTGCTCGACCACCCGGGCGGTGTCCATGCGCGTCGCCGGCGGCAGACCCGGATCGGCTCGGTCGACGAAGAAGTCGCGCACCGCGACGAGGCCGACCAGCCGGTCCCCGCGCTCCACCACCGGCAGCGCCTTGATCCGGTGCCGCGCCAGCAGCGCCCAGGCCTCGCCCACCGTCGCCTGCGGGCCGACCTTGACCACGTCGCGCGACATGATGTCGCCGCAGCGCACCGCGCCCCAGTGCCGGCGCCGCGCATGCATCTGCGCACGCACCATGATCTCCTCGAGGTCCTCGCGGTCGATGTCGAGCACCTCGCCGAAGGAGGCGAGCGCGGCGTCGAGGTCGTCGGCGCGGAAGCCGATGCGCGCGCTCGGCAGCGGATCGCGCGTGGCGTGCGGATGCGGCCGGCCCTGCGGCTGGTGCGGATACCGGCGTCCGGCCAAATTGTTGAACACCGCGGCGAACATCAGCATCGCCGCGCTGTTGACCATCACCGGCACGAGCGCGAAGGCGAAGCCGAGCTCATGCACGGGCGGCCCGCCCAGCACCGCGGTCAGCGCCATTGCCCCGCCCGGCGGATGCAGGCAGCGCAGCAGGAACATCGCCCCGATCGCCACCAGCCCCGCCAGCGCGAGCGCCGTACCGGTCTCGCCCAGAAGCTGGTAACAGCCCACGCCGATCAGCGCCGACAAGGTGTTGCCAGCGAGACAGGGCCAGGGCTGGGCGAGCGGGCTGGCAGGCACGCAGAACAGCAGCACCGCCGTGGCACCCATCGGAATCACGAACCAGGGCTGGCCATCGCCGAGGATCAGGCGCGTGATCCATTCGGTCAGCAGCAGGCCGAGCCCGGCACCGAGGGTGCCGAGCAGGATTTCCCGGGGGGCCGCCGCAAACTGGGCGGGAAGCGCGAAGCGAGGCCAGAACGACATGCACGGATTCCGAAGGCGGATGCCGGCGCGAAGCCAAGAGGTGGACGAGGCACCGGCACCGATGAGCGGGGCGCGCATTAAATCACGGATTGATATATCAGACCCAGTCCACCATCGACCGGATGGCGGCGCCCGATCCGCGCGCCGGCACGGACCCACGCCGCCGCCTTTGCCCCCGTCGCCCTTGTCTCCTACATTGCAATGAGGGAGACATGGGCATTCGACGGCGGCGCGCTCGGCCGCAATCATCATGAGGAGGGGGCACCATGGCGATTCAGATCGGCGGTCGAAGCAAACGGATCGGACTGGCGCTGTCGGGGGGAGGCTTCCGCGCCGCGGCCTTCCATCTCGGCGTGTTCCGCAAGCTGCACGAGATGGGCCTGCTGTGGAAGCTGGATCTGTTGAGCTGCGTCAGCGGCGGCAGCATCGCCGGCGCCTTCCTCGCCAGCCACTGGGAGGAGGACGATGCGCTCGACAGGCTGGAACGCTACCTGGCGAGCACGTCGATCGCGGTGTCCTCGGTGATCGGCGGCGTCATCGATCCCTTCCACAGCCGCCTCGACAAGCTCGCCGCCAGCTACGAGCGCGACCTCTACGGCAAGCGCTCGCTCGGCTCGCTGAAGGGCGGGCCGCGGCTGTACGTCAATGCGACCAACCTCGCCACCGGCAACATGTTCTTCTTCGTGACCGGCGGCAACCTGCCGGCGGAGATGGGCGAATGGCAGCTGGGCGCGGCGCCGGCGCACGACTTCCGCTTGAGCCGCGCGGTGGCGGCATCGTCGGCGTTTCCACCGGTGTTCCCGCCGCTGCGGGTGGACCAGAGCGAGTACCCCGCGGCGGGCGTCGATTACGTCACCCTGTCCGACGGCGGCGTTTATGACAACCTCGGCGTCAATCCGCTGCTGCGCGCGCGCAACGCGCTCGACTACGTCATCGTCAGCGACGCCGGCAAGCCCTTCCAGCTCGACGAACGGCCGACCGAGGCCGGCTCGGCGGTGCTGGTGGCGGCGCTCGACATCATGATGGAGCAGGTGCGCGGCCTGCAGTTCAAGCGCCTCGAGCTCAACGCCGCCAAGGCCGGCGGCGCCCGGCCGGCATGGTTCTCGATCGACAGCGAGGAAGGCGAGGCGCGCGCGGGCGACGCGGTTTTCGCGTCCGCAATCGGCACCAACCTGAAGAAGCTCGCCCGCGCCGAGATCGACGTGCTGACCCGCCATGCCGGCGCGCTGCTGGGCCACCGCGTGCAGACCTACATGCCCGAACTGCTGGACGGCTGACGGCGCGGTTCCACGCCTGCGGCCGCCGCAGGGATGCGGTTGCGGCGGCCCCGGTGGCACCGAGTGCCGAGTACGTGACCTGCCCGATCACTGCTGCAGGAGGGAGCGCAATGGATGACGAATTCGATTCCACCCTTGTCGAACCGCTGCTGCGGATCGCCGACGCGGATCCCGAGGCGCGCGTGCGCCTGGCCGCGCTGCGGGCCGCGAGCCGCTTTCCGCTCGACTACGGCGCGTGGCGGGCGGTTGCGGATGCGGCGTGGCGGATCGTGGAATCGGAACCGGCCGGCTCGCCCGCGCGCCGCGAGGCCTTCGCCTTCGCCGCCCGGCTGCCGCTGCGCTCGATGCGCGCGCGCCTGTGCGAGCTGGCCACCGATCCCGGCGAGCCCGACCGGGCCGCGATCGCCGCGGCCCTCGACGCCGTGGCCGAGCCCAGCCGCATCCCGGCCCTGGTGGCGGGCCTGGCGTCCGGCCACACCGCGAACTACCGTCTGCTCGCCGCGATGCCGCTGGAGGACGCCGGCCTCGTGCCCGCCGACCTGCCCGGACCTGCGGGCCCGAGCACGGACGACGCCCGCTTCTGGTGGTCGCTGTGCCTGGCGCGACTGGGCGACTTCTCCGAACTGGACGCGATCTTCGCCAGCGACGAGGGGCTGCCCTTCGTGTTCTGGGGCTCGCCCTGGCAGGCGCATGCCGAGATTGGCGTCATCCGCCCGATCCCGGCGGCGATGCGTGCCTATCTGCTCGCGGCCCTCGCCCGCGTCGATGCCGACGAGGTCGCGGGCGCGATCGACGGCCAGGTGGCCCGCGCGCTGCGCCTGACCGCATGGGCGGCGACCGGCATCGCCGACGCCGAGGGCGACCCGCCCGCACCGGCGCATCCGCCCCGCCCCGTGTCCCTGGCGGCGGCGTTCGACCCGCCGGAACGCGCCGCCGAACTGGCCGCGCACCAGTTGCAGGACCCGGCGCCGCGCTTCGACGACGCGCAGGTGGGCTGGATGATCGCGCGCGAGCCGGCACGCGACTTCATTGCGGCCCTGCTCGCCCTCGACCGCCCCGATCTGACACCGGGCGCGCGCATCCGCCTGCTGAACCTGATCGGACTCGCCGCCGACGCCCAGGCCGGCCGCGCCGCTTCGCCCTATCGCGGCGCCGGCCCGGAGAGCGGCGGCGGCGAGCGGCCAACGCTGATCGACGATCTGCCGCGGGCGGCTCCGCCCGGCCTGGAGCACGTGGACATCACAGGTGCCGGCGGGCTGGACATCGACGGACAGGCGGATGGAGTCGACCGCGGCCTGGGCGCTGTGCTCGGTCGCACACGCGGACTGGGGGGCCGCGGCCTGGCCGCCGGCACGCCGCCGCCCACTGCCGACGGCGACGAACGCGACCAGCGCCGGGTCAACGCCCTGCTGCTGCACGAGGACGGCCCTCGCCGCCATTTCGTCGCCGGCGCGCACAACACCGTGCGCTGCTGGATCGGCCTGCCGCAGGCCGGCATCCCCACTGCCAATGCCCCGATCCCGCACCACCCACTGCCCCCCGAAGGCCTGGAGCTGGTGGTGGGGCTGTGCTGGATCGGCAAGCGCGCTGGCCAGCCCGACCGCCACGGCAGCGGCCCGGCCGGCCGCGTGCACCTGCCTGCCCGGCGCAGCGCGCGCACCGAGGACTGCGACCTCGCGTTCGCGGTGCCGGCCGACGTCGACCGCATCGAGGCCGACATCGTGTTCACCTTCATGGGCAAGGTCTTCGAGGCCGTGCGCCTGAGCGCGCCGGTGCTCCCCGCCGGCAGTGCCGACGAAGGCCTGCCCGAACCCCTGATCGAGGTGCAGTTCGGCCAGCGCGAGCTCATCCGCCTGCAGGAACGCACGCCGGTCAGCGCCACGCTCACCTTCGGGCCCGGCTACCTCCAGATGTTCGACGGCAGCGGCGGCAGGATCTTCGACCTCGGCAACACGAACCCGCTCACGACCTACCTCAACGAACAGCTGTTCCTGAAGGAGACCTCGCTGGTGCGCCGCCGCAGCCAGCAGGGGGTGCAGGAAGGCGAGGCCCTGCTCGACGTCGACGACCCGGACGTGATCGAGCTGTTCGGCAATCTCGCCCGCCACGGCGCCGCGCTCTTCCAGATCCTGCGCGGACAGGGCTTCAGCGACCCGGGCGATCGCATCCAGCTCATCAACCGCGACGAGAGCCGCCACGTCCCGCTGGAGTTCGTCTATGACCGCGGTTTCCCGAAGAAGGGGGCGCGCCTGTGCAGCGGCTGGCACGAGGCCCTGAGCGGCGACGGCGAGCGCTGTCCGGCCTGCGACGGCGCGGCCGCTGGCGGAAGCTGGAGCGAGACGATCTGCCCGCTCGGCTTCTGGGCGGTGCGCAAGGTCATCGAGCGCTTCGACAGCGCGCACATGAACGACCTGTCGCTGCCCGCCGGGCGCCGACGCGAGCTGCGCCCGCTCGATGCGGCGCTGTGCGCGAGCACCGACCGCGTGCCGGCGGAAGAGCGCACCGCGCTGCGCGACGCGCTCGCGCACTGGGTGGCGGCGCCGACGGTCGCCGAGGACTGGGACGCCTGGGAACGCGCGCTCGCCACCGGCAGCCCGCCGCTGCTGATCCTGCTCGCCCACCACGACCTCGACGCCGGCCTCGACTATCTCGAGATCGGCGACAAGGCGCTCGACGAGAGCCGGCGCTGGCGCTTCCGCCCGCAGCTCAACGAGGCCCTGATCAACCCGGCCGCGGTCGAGCCCGGACCGATCGTGCTGCTGCTCGGCTGCATGACCGCCACCGACGTCGCCGAGACCGGCTACGGCAGCCTGGCGGCGAACTTCAAGAATTTCCACGCCAGCCTGGTGCTCGGCACGATGGCCAAGGTGCTGGGCCGCCACGCCGGTCCGCTCGCGCGCGAGCTGCTCGCCGAGCTCGCCGCCATCGACACGCCGGACGCCGATTTCGGCAGCGTGCTGCGGCGCGTGCGCCGGCGCATGCTGGCGCACGGCTTCCTGATGGTGCTCGCGCTGGTCGCCATGGGCGACGCCGACTGGCACCTGCCCGCGCACCGCCAGGCGCCCGCGGCCCCGGGCCACTGAACACGGAGACGCCGCACATGCTTCGCATCGAGATGCTGCCCGCCGCGCACGGCGACTGCCTGTGGATCGAGTACGGCAGCGGGCCCGCCGTGCATCGCATCCTCATCGACGGCGGCCCCGCCCACACCTACCCCAGCCTGCGCGACCGCATCCTGCGCCTGCCCGCGGACGAACGGCGCTTCGAACTGCTGGTGATCACCCACGTCGACGCCGACCACATCGAGGGCGTGATCCGCCTGCTGCTCGATGCCGAGGTGTTGAACTGCCGCTTCGACCGCATCTGGTTCAACGGCCGCGATCAGCTCAACGCGGTGCCCGACCCCGCAGGGGAGCCGCTCGGCGCAGTGCAGGGCGAGATCCTCGGCGTGCTGATCGCCGACTACGAGGCCCGCGCCGGCACCCGGGTATGGAATCTCGGTTTCGAGCACGCGCTGGCCGCCATCGACCGCAGGCAGGCGGCCCTGCCGGTCGCGGACCTGCCCGGCGGCTGCCGCCTCACCCTGCTCTCGCCCGACCACGAACGCCTGCTGTTCCTGAAGGACCGCTGGAAGAAGGAGCTCGATCGCGCCCGCATCGCATCGGGCGACGTCGCCGCGCTGCGCGCCCGGCTCGCCGCCAGCCGCAGCCTGCGCCCGCTCGGCGACGTGCTCGGCGCCGAGGACGACCAGGAGGAAGCCGAGGCCATGGCCGACCGCCACGAGTTTCCCGAGGACGACGACAGCGACCTCGGCGCCGCACTGGAGGACACGCTGGGCCGCGGCAGCGGCGAGCCCGGTGCCGACGCGCCCCATGGCGGCGACACCAGCGCCGCCAACGGCAGCAGCATCGCGCTGCTGCTCGAATATCCGGCGGCGGCGCCCACCGCCCGCCTGCTGCTCGCCGGCGACGCCTGGCCCGCCGTGCTCGAGGCCTCGATCGCCACCCTCGTTCCGGAACCGGACGGACGGCTGGCGATCGACGCCTTCAAGCTGCCCCACCACGGCAGCGTCGCCAACCTCAACACCGCGCTGCTCGCCCGCCTGCGCTGCCGCCATTACCTGGTGTCGACCAGCGGTGCGCTGTTCCGCCACCCGCACAAGCGCGCACTCGACCTGATCCTCGAGCAGCACGCCGGCCCCGGAAATCCGACGCTGCACTTCAACTACCTGACACGCTGCACCGCCCCCTGGAGCGAGCGCAGCGACCAGCGGCGCCGCGGCTACCGCGCGGTCCATCCCAAGGGGCACGCGCTGGCCTTCTAGGCGCGGCGGCCGACGGCCACTCGCCCCTGCCAGCGCGCGATCGTGGCCGCATCACGCCCGGCCTCGCCGGCACCGCTTTGTATAATGCGCGCTTTGCCGAGCGCCTCCGACATGCCCCACATCCATCGCCTGCCCGACCTGCTGGTCAACCAGATCGCCGCCGGCGAGGTCGTCGAGCGCCCGGCCTCGGTGCTCAAGGAGGTGCTGGAGAACGCGGTCGATGCCGGCGCGCACGCGATCGAGGTCCAGCTCGAGCAGGGCGGCGTGCGCCGCATCCGGGTGGCCGACGACGGCTGCGGCATCGCCCGCGAGGAGCTCGCGCTCGCCCTCGAACGCCATGCCACCAGCAAGATCGCCACCCTGGACGATCTCGAGCACGTCGGCACGATGGGCTTTCGCGGCGAGGCCCTGGCGGCGATCGCTGCCGTGGCACGCACCAGCATCACCAGCCGCGCCGAGGGCGCCAGCCACGCCTGGCGCATCGAGGCCGGCAGCGAGCCCGCACCGGCGGCGCTGAACCAGGGCACCGTGGTCGACGTGGCCGACCTGTATTACAACACCCCCGCGCGGCGCAAGTTCCTCAAGACCGAGAGCACCGAGTACGCGCACTGCGACGACATGTTCCGCCGGGTCGCGCTCGCGCGCCCCGACATCGGCCTGCAGCTCGCGCACAACGGCCGCGTGATCCACCGCCTGCCGCCCGGCCCGGCCGAGGCGCGGGTCGCGGCGCTGATGGGCGACGATTTCCTGCAGCACGCGCGCGAAGTCCAGGCCGACGCGGGCCCGCTGCGGCTGGCCGGCTTCGCGTCGCTGCCGGCGTATTCGCGTTCCAGCCGCGACGCGCAGTATTTCTTCGTGAACGGCCGCTTCGTGCGCGACAAGCTGCTGACCCACGCCGTGCGCGAGGCCTACGCCGACATCCTGCACGGCAGCCGCCATCCGGCCTACGTACTGTTCCTCGAGCTCGACCCCGCCGGGGTCGACGTCAACGTGCATCCGGCGAAGATCGAGGTGCGCTTCCGCGAGGCGCGCGCGGTGCACCAGTTCGTCTATCACGCCTTGAAGCGCGTGCTCGCGGAGAGCGGCGCAGGACGGGGGGATGCGGGGCTGGCCCAGGGCGCCGCATCGATGCCCACCGGCACTGCGGGCGAAGACGGAGCGCCCGCCAGTGGGTCCTGGCCGACGCCCGGCACGGCGCCCGCGCCCGCCGCCACTCGCCCGTGGCCGCCCAGCCTCCCGCAGCAGGGCCGGCTGGCGATGGAGTCGGCGACGCGCTCCTACTTCGACTTCACCGCCAGCGCCCGCCCCGCCCAGGGCGGCGAGGCGGCGCTCACGGCGACCAGCCCGGCGCAGATTGCCGGCACCGCGGCAGCTGCGCCCTCATTCGCGAGCAGCCACACCCCGGCTGACGGCCCGCCGCTCGGCTACGCGCTGGCCCAGCTGCACGGGGTCTACATCCTGGCCCAGAACGCCGCCGGCCTCGTGCTCGTCGACATGCACGCCGCGCACGAGCGCATCCTCTACGAGAAGCTCAAGACGGTACTCGACGGCCGCCCCGCGGTACAGCGCCTGCTGATCCCGGCGGTGTTCTCGGTGAGCGCCAAGGACATGGCGGCGGCCGAGGAATGCGCCGAGGTGCTCTCGGCCATGGGCTTCGACGTCGGTGCCGCCGGCCCGCAGGAACTGGCGGTGCGCAGCGTGCCCGCGCTGCTGGCGAACGCACCGGTGGCCGAGCTGATGCGGCAGCTGCTGCAGGAACTGCGCGAGTACCCGGCCACCGAGGTCGTCACCGCCCGCCGCAATGAGCTGCTCGCCACCATGGCCTGCCACGGCGCGGTGCGCGCCAACCGCCAGCTCACCCTGCCCGAGATGAACGCGCTGCTGCGCGACATGGAGGCCACCGAGCGCGCCGACCAGTGCAACCACGGCCGCCCGACCTGGACCCAGCTCAGCATGGCCGATCTCGACCGCTTCTTCATGCGCGGCCAGTGAGGCCGCCGGGCGCGAGCGCCCGCGCGCGGGCAGGCTCCGGGCGTCCCGGAGTGCCCCGCTCCCTGGCTCAGGCGCGGTAGATCAGGACCCCGACCACCACCGCGGCAACCGTCGCCCAGCCCAGGCGATCGACGTACTTGTGCAGCACCGCCTCCATGCGCGGACCGCCCCAGGCCATCAGGCCGGCCACGAGGAAGAAGCGCGCGCCGCGGCCGACCAGCGAGGCCAGCGTGAAGGGCAGGAGCGCCATGTGGGCCACGCCGGCGGCGATGGTGAACACCTTGTAGGGAATCGGCGAGAAGCCGGCGACGAAGATCGCCCAGAAGCCCCAGGCGTCGAACCAGGCCACCGCCTGCTCGTACGCACCCCAGTAGCTGCTCGCGCGCAGCCAGCCCTCGATCAGGTCGAAGGCGAAATAGCCGATCAGGTAGCCGAACAGCCCGCCCGCGACCGAGGTGATCGTCGTCAGCAGCGCGAACCACCACGCACGCTGCGGATTGGCCAGACTCATCGGTGCCAGCATCACGTCCGGTGGAATCGGGAAGAAGGAGGATTCCGCAAAGCTGAGTCCGCCCAGGAACCACGGCGCGCGCGGATGGCGCGACCAGGCCATGGCACGCTCATAAAGCGGAGAAAAAATCTTCAAGACAAACCCTCACGCAATGGAACCGGGCCGGACGCCCGTCGAGTGGGCGCCATCATACCCGTTCGCCAGCGACACCGATGCACGCGCGCCGCCGCGATACAACGCCTGCACACCTGCCGCTGCCTCCACGCATATCTTCTTTTCATGTTGCAGCTCATCCCGGCAGGGGCGAGAATCGTGGCTCGCCATCCCTCTTCCTCCCCTTCCGACCGCGCACCCGACATGTCGATGCTCCGCACTCCCCCTTCCTTGCGGCTGGCACTGATCGTCCCCTACGTCATCCTGGTCGTGGGCCTGGCGCTCGCAATCGGTGTACTCTCGTACGCCGCAGGCAGCAACGCGGTGTCCACAGTGTCGTCGCAACTGCTGATGGAGGTGGTGGGACGTATCTCGCAAGCGGTCGACCGTCACGTCGTGGGCTCCAGCGCCGTGCTCGAGACCGCCTTCCCGGAGGGCATGCCGGCACCTGCGAATATCGAGGACGACTTCCACGAGCTGCGCAACCGCTTCTGGGTGGCGACAGCAATCCACACCAATCCCAACAACTACGTTTACTACGGCAACGAGGCTGGCCAGGGGCTGGGGCTGTTCCGCCACTCCGACGAAGAGGTCGAACTGCGCATGAAGCTCAGGGAAGACGAGCACCGTGCCATCTACCGCATCACCGGAATCGACGGTCCGCTCAGCTTCACCCGCCGCGAGAACAAGCTGTTCGACCCGCGCCAGCGGCCCTGGTACAGCAACGGCCGCACTGCGGCCGGCCACACCTGGACATCCGTATACATCGACTTCGGCACCCTGCAGTTGGTCGCCACGCGGGCACGCCGGGTGCTGACCTCCGATGGCGGATTTGCAGGCGTGGTCGCCACCGATCTCTCACTCAAGGCCCTCAACGACTTCGTCGGCAAGCTGGAAGTCTCCCCCAACGGCGTCGCCTTCATCATCGAACCCGATGGCGGCCTGATCGCCTCATCGGCCAGCGCCAACGTCGTGAGCCTGCCCGGCGGCAAGCACGGACGGATCTCCGCCGCAGCAAGCGATCACCCCTTGCTCAAGGCCACCTACGAGACCCTTCGCCAACGCATCGAGCGTCGCGAGCATGAGCAGTTGCCGCGCGTGTTCGAGTTCCGTGACGCGGACAACAATCTGATCCACGCCGCATTCGACCGCATCCGCGACGAAGCCGGGCTAGACTGGATCACCGTAGTCGCGATGCCCGCGAGCGACTACCTCGGCGGCGTCATCGACAACGTCCGCCGCACCATTGCCCTGGCTGCGCTTGCAGTGCTGGTGGCGATAGCCATCGGCTTGGGGATCATCGGCTGGGTCGCCCGCGACCTGCGCCGGCTGGCCGCCGCCGCAGGGCGCATCGGCGACGGCGACCTCGACACCCCGGTCGGCCTAGCCCGGCGGGACGAGATCGGCGAGCTCGCGCGCAGCTTCGAAAGCATGCAGGTGCGGCTGCGGACCGACCGCCTCACCGGGCTGGCAAACCGTGAAGCCCTGGTGCAACAACTCACGCGCCGGATCGAGAACGCCCGCGGCGACCGCCGCCAGCTACGCCTCGGCGTGCTGTTCATCGACCTCAACCGCTTCAAGTACATCAACGACTCCCTCGGCCACGACGCGGGCGACCGCGTTCTGCAGGCGACTGCCGAACGCCTGCGGCATAGCGTGCGCGCCGAAAACATCGTCGCACGCTACGCGGGCGACGAGTTCGTGGTCCTGGTCGACCCCATCGCCAGCCGCGAAGCACTTGAGCACGTCCGCCAGCATCTCGAGCGTGTGCTGGCGCAGCCGATCTCGATCGACGCACCGGGCGCGACCGACCTCACCGTGGGCGGCGCTATCGGCTGCGCGCTCTTCCCCGACGACGGCGACAACCCCGAGAGCCTGCTGCGCCACGCCGACCACGCCATGTATGCGCACAAGCAGCACTCCGCACGGGCGGCCGACACCGTCGTACGTTTTCCCCAGCGGCCGTGAGCAGGACGTGGGGCAAGCTGTGGATAAGTGACGCAAGACACTGTCGAAAAAGGGCTTGTGAATGCCGCCTAAAAATTAGGCGAGGCATTGATCGGGAACTTTGTCTCACTCAGCGACAGCATGCAATCGAGGCGGCACGAGGGTTCTGCTACTTTCAGCTTCTGCTCGACATACGCCGTTTCAATAACTGTCCGCACGCCTGCCACAGCGCGCTCCGCTGTTCATCAACCAGCAGGCCAATGCCTCACCCTTCGAACGTGCATTCACCGGCCAGTTGATCACCGCACTGATCGAAGCCGGCCACCCGGTGATGCGTACGCCCGAAGGCGCGCTGCGCGTGAGCGTCGAAACCCAAGCCGTGCCCTCCGCCGCAGATCGTCCGCAATACCGACATGCAGGCAAGGCGACTGCGCTGGGCGCCGGCCTGTGGGTGCTGTACGACATCGTCGAGTACGCCTCGAACGGCCCGGCCAAGGCCGCGCTGCTGGCCGTGGGCGCAGCTGACGCCTATGCCTCATCTCCGAACAGGTCTCTGCCCGCTTCACTCTCACAGGGCATCGGATGATCGAGATGAAGTTCCGCAACAACGTCTACATGGCGCGAGACCAAGGCGAACCGATGCTGACCCGCGAGATCCGCGACCTCGCCAACTCGCACAACGCGCAGGCGGTCGTCGTCGGCACTTACGCTCAGAGCTTGTGACATGGTGTTCGTGAACCTCAAGGTGATCCAGCCCGAGACCAACGTCGCGCTCGCGGTGCATGATTACGCACTGCCACTCGACAGCATGACGCGCTCGATGTTGCGCGCCACGCGCTGAAGCCCGGCATGCGCGACGTTTCCAGGGAACCCGCGCGCAAGCTCGATTGAACCTAAAAATCTCAGTTGGTGATGTGCAGCTTGCTCGAACCGCTGGCAGGCTATGGGTTTGCTGTTGATCGAGGGAGTCACCCGATGGGTGAGTCGAAAT
>JARRBR010000170.1 GCA_029982755.1 Rhodocyclaceae bacterium | reverse complement strand
CGGCGACCGCGCCGCGCGCGAGCCCTGGCGCATGGCCGCCGCCGTGCTGCACGCCGGCGGCCGCGGCGACGAGATCGCCGGGCGCTTCGCCCGTCATCCCGCGGCGGCGATGCTGGACCAGGTGCTCGAACGTCCCGCGCTCAGCCCGCAGACCTCCAGCCTCGGCCGCCACTTCGACGCCGCCGCCGGCCTGCTCGGCCTCTGCGAAGTGATGCGGTTCGAGGCCGAGGCTGCGATCGCACTGGAAAAGCTGGCCGCGCAACAACCGGCGCCCGCAATCGATCCGGCAGGCTGGCGGATCACCGGGGCGGACGGTGGCGCGCATGCCAGCGGACGCCAGGGCCAGCACCGGGACGGACGCGGGACGGAACGCGGCGTCACGGCCGACGCCCGTGGCGAAGCGCCAGGCGCAGCGAAGCCGCTCGACGGCGTCGCCCTCGAACTCGACCTCCACCCCCTGCTGCTGCGGCTGGCCGACGAGCCTGACGCCGCCCGCGGCGCCGCCCTTTTCCAGGCCACGCTCGCCGCCGCGCTCGAGGACTGGGTGGCGCGCGCCGCCGCCCTGACCGGCTGCGCCACCGTGGTGCTGAGCGGCGGCTGCCTGCACAATCGCCTGCTCGCCGACGCGCAGCACACCCGCCTGCCCGCGCGCGGCCTCGAAACCCTGGGCGCCCTGCGCCTGTCCCCGGGCGACGCCGGCCTCGCGCTGGGCCAGGCCTGGGTCGCCCGGCACCGACTCGACGACAAGGAATCCTGACCCCATGTGCCTCGCCATCCCCGCCCGCGTGGTCGAACGGCTCGCCGGCGACGACGCCGTCGTCGAGCTCGACGGCGTGCGCAAGACGATCTCGCTCGCCCTGGTCGACGACGTCGCCGTCGGCGACTACGTGATCGTGCACGTCGGCTTCGCGCTCAGCCGCCTCGATCCGGAAGAGGCCGCGCAGACGCTGGTGCTGTTCGCCCAGGCCGGCGCCGGGGCCGCCCGATGAAGTACGTCACCGAGTTCCGCGACGGCGCCCTCGCCGCCGGCCTCGCCGGGGCCATCGCGCGCGAGGTCGAACCCGGCCGGGACTACGCCTTCATGGAGTTCTGCGGCGGCCACACCCACGCCATCTCGCGCTACGGCGTGGCCGACCTGCTGCCCGCGAATGTGCGCCTGATCCACGGCCCCGGCTGCCCCGTGTGCGTGCTGCCGGTCGGCCGGGTGGACATGGCGATCCGCCTCGCGCTCGCCCGCCCCGAGGTGATCCTGTGCACCTACGCCGACTGCCTGCGCGTGCCGGCTTCCGATGGCCTGTCGCTGCTGAAGGCGAAGGCGCGCGGTGCCGACGTGCGCATGGTGTATTCCGCCGCCGACGCGCTCGCACTGGCGCGGCGCGAGCCGGCGCGCGAGGTGGTGTTCTTCGCCATCGGCTTCGAGACCACCACGCCGCCCACGGCGCTGGTGATCCGCCAGGCCGCGGCCGAAGACCTGCGCAACTTCAGCGTGATCTGCAACCACGTGCTGACGCCGCCCGCGATCGACGGCCTGTTGTCCGCCCCTGCCGCAGCCGGCCTCGCCCGCCCGCGCCTGGACGGCATCCTCGGCCCGGCCCACGTCTCGGTGATCATCGGCAGCGCGCCCTATGCCTTCGTGGCCGAACGCCATCGCACCCCGGTGGTGATCACCGGTTTCGAGCCGCTCGACGTAATGCAGGCGGTGCACATGCTGGTGCGCCAGGTCAACGAGGGCCGCGCCGAGGTCGAGAACGAATACACCCGCGCCGTCACCGCCGAGGGCAACCGCAAGGCACAGGCGCTGATGGCGGACGTGCTGGCGCTGCGCGCGCGCTTCGCCTGGCGCGGCCTGGGCGAGCTGCCCGCCTCCGCGCTGCGCATCCGCCCGGCCTTCGCGGCGTGGGACGCGGAAGCGAAGTTCGGCCTGGAAGACCGCCCAGTGCCCGACCACAGGTCCTGCGAATGCGCCGCCATCCTGTGCGGCGCCAAGGGCCCGACCGACTGCAAGCTGTTCGGCACCGTGTGCACGCCGGAGACCCCGATGGGCGCGTGCATGGTGTCTTCCGAGGGCGCGTGCGCGGCGCACTACAACTACGGCCGCTTCCGCGACCTCTCCCCCGTCCGCTAGGACCGGCAGCCGCCGCCGAACGCCCCGACATCTCCAGCACGCGCCCCACCCCACCCGGAGCCCGCCCCCCGCCATGTCCGCCGCCAAGCCCGCCTACACCCGCCCGCTGGACCTTCGTCACGGCCATGTCGACCTCGGCCACGGCGCCGGCGGCCGCGCCATGAGCCAGCTGATCGCGGACCTCTTCGTGCGCGCCTTCGACAACGCGGCGCTCGCCCGCGGCGACGACGGCGCGGTGCTGCCGGCGCCCGGCCCCGGCGAACGCCTGGTGATGGCCACCGACGGCCACGTGGTGAGCCCGCTGTTCTTCCCCGGCGGCGACATCGGCAGCCTGGCGGTACATGGCACGGTGAACGACCTCGCGGTGATGGGCGCGCGCCCGCTGTGGCTGTCCGCCGGCTTCATCCTCGAGGAGGGCTTCGCGCTCGCCGAGCTGGCGCGCATCGTCGCCTCGATGGCCGCCGCCGCGCGCGCCGCCGGCGTGCAGGTCGTGACCGGCGACACCAAGGTCGTCGAGCAGGGCAAGGGCGACGGCGTGTTCATCACCACCACCGGCGTCGGCGCCCTGCCCGCCGGCCGCGAACCGGGCGGCGCGAGGGCGCGGCCGGGCGACGCCGTGCTGGTGTCGGGCACGCTGGGCGACCACGGCATGGCCATCCTCGCCCAACGCGAGTCGCTCGCCTTCGAGTCGCAGATCGTCTCCGACAGTGCCGCGCTGAACGGCCTGGTCGAGGCGCTCTATGCCGCAGTGCCGGCCGAGGCCATCCACGTGCTGCGCGACCCCACCCGCGGCGGGCTGGCGAGCACGGTGAACGAGATCGCCAGCCAGTCCGGCGTCGGCTTCGAGCTCGACGAGGCGGCGATTCCGGTCGCTCCCCAGGTGCGCGCGGCCTGCGAGCTGCTCGGGCTGGATCCGCTCAACATCGCCAACGAGGGCAAGCTGGTGGTGGTCTGCGCCGCCGACGCGGCCGAGGCCGCGCTCGCCGCCCTGCGCGCGCATCGGCTCGGTGCCGCGGCGGCCCGCATCGGCACGGTGGTCGCAGACGAACGCTGCTTCGTGCAGCTGCGCACCCCGCTCGGCGGACGGCGCATGGTGGACTGGCTGGCGGCCGAGCAGCTGCCGCGGATCTGCTGACGCGCGGCCCGCAACCGGCCTTTACAACTCATTACCCCGCGATACACCTGGCGCACGGCGATTGGCCTATCTTTCGGGTGGAGACAGCAGAAACGCGGAACGGGCTGCCGGGGCGATGCGCCCGGCCCCGTCCCCGCGCCCTGTCCTCCCCACCCTCGCAGGACATCGCCATGACCTTCCCATCCCGACTGTGGTCCCTGATGCTCGCCGGCAGCCTCGTGCTCGGCGGCTGTGCCGTGGTGCCGGTGGATGAGTATGGCTACTACGATGACGACTACGGCTACTACGAGCACGACACGGTCATCGTCACCCCGCCGCCGCGGGTCGAATACCGCGGCCTGCCGCCGACCGCGGGCTACATCTGGATCGACGGCTACTGGACCTGGAGCGGCCACCGCCACGACTGGGTGCCGGGCTATTGGGCGCCGCCGGGCACGCGGCCGCGATCGATCGTGCAACACCGCTACTACGAGCGCGATCGTGACGACGACCATCGCGAGCGCTGGTGGCGTGAGCGCCGCGATCGCGACGGCGACCGCCGGCGCGACGGCGATGGCTGGCGCGACGGCCGCAGCGGCGACGACCGGCGCGACGGCATGCGCGACCGTGACGGCGTGCGCGATCGCACCGCCGACCGCGACGATGAGCGCAGGCGCGCCCTGATGCGCGAGCGCGAACGCCGGGTCGAGCGCGAGCAGGCGCAGCCTCGCCCGGACGCTCGGCCGGGCCCGTTCCCGCGCCCGCAGCTCACGCCGCGCGAACGCATCCAGGCCGAGTCTGAGCGCCGGCGGCTGGGTGAGGATGCACCTGGCGAGCGCCGCATGATCCGCCGTGACCAGGAACGCATCAGCGAGCGGGGAGAGGAGCGCCGCCGCGGTGACGAGCGGCGTGCCGCGCCCGACGAGCAGCGCGGCGACGAGCGCGGCCGCCCGCAGTGGCCGATGCGCCTGCGCGAAGCCGGCGGCAGCTGAACGCCCCGCCAAGGTTGCTCGCTCGCCGCATCGCAGCGAAAATCATGGTTTTGCCGCCGACACCCCGGCGCGCAGTCCCGCGGCAGGCCCACCCGGCCCGCCCCCACCCCCTCTTTCGGGCAAGACCATGAAGAAATTCTCCTCGCTGCTGATGCTCTCCCTCACCGCCGCTGCGCTCGTCACCGGCTGCGGCAAGAACGAACCCGCCGGCCAGTCCGCCGCGGCCCCGGCCGCCCCCGCCGCGCCGGCGAAGATCGTCATCGGCCTCGACGACAACTTCCCGCCGATGGGCTTCCGCAACGACAAGAACGAGCTCGTCGGCTTCGACATCGACCTGGCGAAGGAAGCGGCCAAGCGCCTCGGCATCGAGGTCGAGTTCAAGCCCATCGACTGGAGCGCCAAGGAAGCCGAGCTCAACGGCAAGCGCGTGGACGCCCTGTGGAACGGCCTCACCATCACCGAGGAGCGCAGGAAGAACATCGGCTTCACCAGCGCCTACATGGAAAACCACCAGATCATCGTGGTGCCGGCCAGCTCGGCGGTGAAGGCCAAGGCCGATCTCGCCGGCAAGGTCGTCGGCATCCAGGACGGCAGCAGCGCGGTGGACGCGGTGCAGAAGGATCCGGTCGCCGGCTCGTTCAAGGAGCTGAAGAAGTTCGGCGACAACGTCACCGCGCTGATGGATCTCACCACCGGCCGCCTCGACGCGGTGGTGCTCGACGAGGTCGTCGGCCGCTACTACACCGCCAAGAAGCCGGGCGAATACGTGGTGCTCGACGACCACTTCGGCACCGAGGAGTACGGTGTCGGCACCCGCAAGGACGACACCGAGCTGCTGGGCAAGCTGCAGAAGGCGATGGACGACATGAAGGCCGACGGCAGCGCGGCGCGCATCTCCACCGAGTGGTTCGGCAAGGACATCATCAAGTAAGTCCATTCGGGCCGAGCGGGCAGCCGTGATCCGGCGCCCGCCGGCTTCGCGCCCTGCCCGGAATCCGCTCATGGACTACATCCTCAGCATCCTCGGCCCGCTCGCCGAGGGCTCGCTGGTCACGCTGCAGCTCTTCCTGATCACCCTGCTGCTGGCGGTGCCGCTCGGGCTCGGGCTGGCGCTGGTGCGCATCTCGCGCTTCACCGCCGCCAGCCAGGCGGTCAACGGCTACATCTGGCTGATGCGCGGCACGCCGCTGATGCTGCAGCTGCTGTTCATCTACTACGCGCTGCCCTTCGTACCGGTGGTGGGCATCCGCCTGCCGGACTTCCCCGCGGCGATCGTGGCCTTCGCGCTCAACTACGCGGCCTACTTCGCCGAGATCTTCCGCGCCGGCATCCAGTCGATCGACCGCGGCCAGTACGAGGGCGCCAAGGTGCTGGGCTTCTCCTATGGCCAGACCATGCGCCGCATCGTGCTGCCGCAGGTGGTCAAGCGCATCCTGCCGCCGATGAGCAACGAGACCATCACCCTGGTCAAGGACACCTCGCTGATCTACGTGCTCGCGCTCAACGACCTGCTGCGCGCCGCGCGCGGCATCGTGCAGCGC
>JARRBR010000169.1 GCA_029982755.1 Rhodocyclaceae bacterium | reverse complement strand
CGTTCGAAGGCCAGCGAGGCGAAGGTCGTTTGCTTCATGGTGGCAGCGCGGGTTATGACCTCAGTATTTTACCGGCTCTGAATAGATCAGAGCTTCCCTAGGCATTCTGTTGTCCCTCGCATTGCTGATGTATCTCGCCTACCGCGGCATCAGCGTCCTGCTGCTCGCGCCGCTGCTGGCGCTGCTCGCCGTGCTGATGTCGGGCGAGGCGGCGCTGCTGCTGCCGACCTACACCCAGGTCTTCATGAAGGCCATGGGCGGCTACGTGATCCAGTTCTTCCCGCTGTTCCTGCTCGGCGCGCTGTTCGGCAAGCTGATGGACGACTCCGGTTCGGCGCGTGCGATCGCGCACGCCATCGTCGACAAGGTGGGCAGCCAGCGCGCGATCCTGGCGATCGTGCTGGCCTGTGGCATCCTCACCTACGGCGGCGTGTCGCTGTTCGTGGTCGCGTTCGCGGTATATCCGATCGGCGCCGCGCTGTTCCGCGAGGCGGGCATCCCCAAGCGCCTCATCCCGGCGGCGATCGCGCTCGGCTCATTCACCTTCACGATGACCGCGCTGCCCGGCACGCCGGCGATCCAGAACGCGATCCCCAGCCCCTTCTTCGGTACCGACGCCTTCGCCGCGCCCGGCCTGGGCCTGATCGGCGGCCTGATCATGTTCGGCCTCGGCACCTGGTGGCTGAGCGCCCAGCAGCGCAAGCTGATGGCCGCCGGCGAGGGCTACGGCCACCACAGCGGCGAGCCCGACAGCGAGCCCGCCGACGCGCCGCGCCCGGGCTTCTGGATCGCGCTGCTGCCGATCCTCGTGGTGATCGGCCTCAACTTCGTGATGGCCAAGCAGGTGCTGCCCGCCATCGACACCAGCTACCTCGCCAAGCCCGAGTTCGGCGGCCTGCAGGACGCGCGCTCGCTGATCGGCATCTGGTCGATCATCGTCGCGCTGTCGGCGGCGGTGCTGCTGCTGGTGGCGCTGCACTGGACGCGCTGGGCCAACCTGATGAAGACGATCAACGAGGGCTCCTTCGGCTCCATGCTGCCCATCCTCAACACCGCCACGGAAGTCGGCTACGGCACCGTGATCGCCTCGCTCGCCGGCTTCGTGGTGATCCGCGACCTGGTGCTGGGCATCGCCCCGGGCAACCCGCTGATCTCGGAGGCGGTGGCGGTGAACGTGCTCGCCGGCATCACCGGCTCGGCCTCGGGCGGCATGTCGATCGCGCTGAAGACGCTCGGTGCGGAATACCTCGCCATGGCCACCGCCGCCGGCATCAGCCCCGAACTGCTGCACCGCGTCGCCGCGATGGCCTCGGGCTGCATGGACACGCTGCCGCACAACGGCGCGGTGATCTCGCTGCTGGCGATCTGCCGCCTGACCCACCGCGAGTCCTACGGCTTCATCGCGATGAACACGGTGGTGTTCCCGCTCGTCGCGCTGGCGGTGGTGATCACCCTCGGCACCCTGTTCGGCAGCTTCTGAGCGCGGACGGGAGATCGGTCATGAGCACGAGCACACATCCGATCGCCGCCTCGCTGCGCGCCTCCGACACCGGCAAGGTGGTGTCGGCGCGCGAGGCGGTGCGCCTGATCCGCAGCGGCGACACGGTCGCCACCGGGGGCTTCGTCGGCATCGGCTTCCCGGAGAGCATCGCGATCGCCCTGGAGGAGCGCTTCCTCGAGGGCGGCGAAGCCGGCGCCGAGGGCCGCGGCGCGCCGCGCGACCTGACCCTGGTCTATGCCGCCGGGCAGGGCGACGGCCGGGACCGCGGTCTCAACCACCTCGGCCACGACGGCCTGGTGGCGCGCGTGATCGGCGGCCACTGGGGCCTGGTGCCGAAGCTGCAGGCGCTGGCGGTGGACAACCGCATCGAGGCCTGGAACCTTCCGCAGGGGGTGATCTCGCACCTGTTCCGCGACATCGCCGCCGGCAAGCCGGGCACGCTGACCCGGGTCGGGCTGGGCACCTTCGTCGATCCGCGCTTCGGCGGCGGCAAGTTGAATGCGCGCACCACCGCCGACCTGGTGCGGCTGATGCCGATCGACGGCGAGGAGTACCTGTTCTACAAGGCCTTCCCGATCCACGTCGGCATCATCCGCGGCACCACCGCCGACCCCGACGGCAACGTCACCATGGAGAAGGAGGCGCTGACCCTGGAGGCGCGCGCGATCGCGATGGCCGCGCGCAACTCCGGCGGCATCGTCATCGTGCAGGTCGAGCGCATCGCCGAGCGCGGCTCGCTGAACCCGCGCCAGGTACAGATCCCCGGCGTGCTGGTCGACTGCGTGGTGGTGGCGGACAGGCCCGAGCACCACATGCAGACCTATGCCGAGCAGTACAGCCCGGCCTTCGCCGGCGAGATCCGCGTGCCGATGTCGGCGATCGCCGCGCTGCCGATGAGCGAACGCAAGATCATCGCCCGCCGCGCCGCGATGGAGCTGCAGCCGGACGCGGTGGTGAACCTGGGCATCGGCATGCCCGAGGGCGTGGCCACCGTGGCCGCCGAGGAAAAGGTCATCGACCTGCTGACGCTGACCGCCGAGCCCGGCGTGATCGGCGGCGTCCCGGCCGGCGGGCTGTCCTTCGGCGCTGCGGTCAATACCCAGGCCATCATCGACCAGCCCAGCCAGTTCGACTTCTACGACGGCGGCGGCCTGGACATCGCCTTCCTCGGCCTCGCCCAGGCCGACCGCGAGGGCAACCTCAACGTTTCCCGCTTCGGCCCGCGCCTGGCCGGCGCGGGCGGCTTCATCAACATCTCGCAGAACGCCAAGAAGGTGGTCTTCGTCGGCACCTTCACCGCCGGCGCGCTGCAGGTGGCGGTCGAGGACGGGGCGCTGCGCATCGTGCAGGACGGGCAGGCACGGAAGTTCGTCGACGCGGTCGAGCACCGCACCTTCAGCGGGCCGCAGGCGGTGAAGTGGAACAAGGACGTGCTCTACGTGACCGAACGCTGCGTGTTCCGCCTGTGCGCGGAGGGCCTGGAGCTGATCGAGATCGCGCCCGGCGTGGACCTGCAGCGCGACATCCTCGACCGCATGGATTTCGTGCCGGTGATGAAGCGTCCGCCGGCGCTGATGGATGCGCGCATCTTCGCCGACGAACCGATGGGCCTGCGCCGTGACCTGCTCGGCGTGCCGCTCGCGCGCCGGATTGCCTACGACGCGCAGCAGGGCGTGCTGTTCCTCGACTTCGAGGGCCTCGTGGTGCGCACGCCGCAGGACATCGCCGCGATCCGCGACGCGGTGCGCATGGTGCTCGTACCGCTCGGGCGCAAGGTCGACGCGGTGGTCAATTACGACCGCTTCTCGATCGTGCCGGAGCTGGTGGACGACTACGTCGAGATGGTGAAGGGGCTGATGGACGCCCATTACCGCACGGTGACGCGCTACACCACCAACGGCTTCCTGCGCATGAAGCTCGGCGAGGAACTGGAGAAGCGCCGCATCCCGGCGCGCTTCTACGAGAGCGCCAGCGCGGCGCGCCGGGGGCTTGCCGGGGCCTGATGCGGAAATCGGATTCGGCCGGGCCTGGTGGCTTTCATGTTCCGCCCCGGCCGGCCGCCTCCGCCAGCCACAGACGCAGGGCCTCGGCGTTGTTGCAGGTGGTGTCGCGGGCGGCGTAGAGCAGGGTGACGACCCGATGCGCGGCGATCAGGCCGCGCAGTTCGGCGAGCGCTGCGGCAGCGGAGGGGGACTGCAGCTCTTCGGCGTAGCGCTGGCGGAATTCAGTCCAGCGTGCGGGGTCATGGGCGAACCACTGGCGCAGTTCGTTCGACGGCGCGAGCTCGCGCAGCCAGTGGTCGATGCCCGCCGCCTCGCGCTTGAGGCCGCGCGGCCAAAGGCGGTCGACGAGCACGCGGCAGCCGTCGGCGGGGGTGGGCGGGTCGTAGGCGCGGCGGATGCGTATGGGCATGGTCGGGAACTCCTGTCTTTTGAACGGCTGAGATCAGGGTGGCGTATCCACTTGTCGTTCAGCCCGAGCGCATTGAATGCAGGTCGGCGGTATTGCGCTTGCGATCCGCCGGGGACGCGCGGGGTATTCCCTCCGGGGCTGCGGAACTCGCCCTTCGGGCTCGGACAGTCCTCGCCCCTTCACGAATACCCCGCACATCCCCGGCTACCGTTGTCGACGCTCAATCGCCCGAACACCATCGCCTTCCGGCATCGACGCTGCTCGCTTCGGGATCGGCTCTGGGCGTCAAGCACTCGGTGTCTTGCCTTTCGGTTGAGCAGATCCAACGATCCCAGGATGTGCATGGGGTGTTCCTGAAGGGGCGAGGACTGTCCGAGCCGAGCGAAGCGAAGGCGCTCATTTGCGTACCCTCCGCAAAGCACCGCGCAGCGGTGCAGCCCCGGAAGGAACACCCCGTGCGCGTCCCTCGCCCCATGCGGTCGAGCGCAGAAGGTTCAAAAAACAACGTCTGCATCAAGCACAAGCGCTTGGATGACCACCCCGCACCACGCCCTCGGTTCAGGAAGCCCGCACGCAGGCGCTCAAATCGCCAGCCCCTTCTCGTCGAACATCCCCTCGAACAGGATCGAGCTCAGGTAGCGCTCGCCCGAGTCCGGCAGGATCACCACGATGGTCTTGCCCGCGTTCTCCGGCCGCTGCGCCAGGCGCACCGCGACCGCCGTGGCCGCGCCGCAGGAGATGCCGGCGAGGATGCCTTCCTCGCGCGCCAGGCGGCGGGCGTAGAGCACGGCATCCTCGTTGCTCACCTGCTCGACGCTGTCCACGAGCGCCAGATCCAGCACCTTGGGCACGAAGCCCGCGCCGATGCCCTGGATCTTGTGCGGCGCGGGGGCGAGCGGCTGGCCGGCGAGGTGCTGGGTCAGCACCGGGCTTGCCGCCGGCTCGACCGCGACCGACTGGATGTCCTTGCCGCGCACGCGCTTGATGTAGCGCGACACGCCGGTGATGGTGCCGCCGGTGCCGACGCCCGAGACCAGGATGTCGATTGCGCCGTCCGTGTCGTTCCAGATCTCCGGGCCGGTGGTGGTCTCGTGGATCGCCGGGTTGGCCGGGTTCTCGAACTGCTGCAGCAGCACGTAGCGGTCCGGGTCGCTGTCGACAATTTCCTTCGCCTTGGCGATCGCGCCGCTCATGCCCTTGGCGCCCTCGGTCAGCACCAGCTTGGCACCGTAGGCCACCAGCAGCTTGCGGCGCTCGATGCTCATGGTCTCGGGCATGGTCAGCGTGAGCGGGATGCCGCGCGCGGCGCACACGAAGGCGAGCGCGATGCCGGTGTTGCCGCTGGTGGGCTCGACGATCTCCTTGCCCGGCCCGAGGCGGCCGTGGGCTTCGGCATCCTTCACCATCGAGGCGCCGATGCGGCACTTCACCGAAAAGGCCGGGTTGCGGCCCTCGATCTTGGCGAGCACGGTGGCGGCGGCGCCGTCGGTGACGCGGTTGAGGCGGACGAGCGGGGTGTGGCCGATGGACTCGGCGTTGTCGGGGTACCAGTGGGACATGCGGATTTCCTCATGGGGAAGGCTGACGGCGGGACGCTGCCCGTGGTGGAAGTATAGGCAAGGCGAGCGGCTGGCCGCCATGCTGCGCGGCAGCGTCCACGCCCGCTGCCCGCAGGCACGCGGGTGGCGTTGGCGCTTCAGTCCCGTGTCGCATCGTCCTCGCCGCAGTGCGCAAGAATGTCGGCGCGCACCGCGTCGCGCAGGCCGAGCAGGTCGTGCCAGTCCTCGCCGGCGGGGTGCCGCGGCGCGCAGATGGTGACCGCGAGCGGGCCGGGCCGCGGCCGCCAGCTGCCGTCGGGCAGCACCGCGCGCGTGC
>JARRBR010000168.1 GCA_029982755.1 Rhodocyclaceae bacterium | reverse complement strand
GAGCCTGGGCCTGGCCATCATCTTCGGCCTGCTCAACATCATCAACTTCACCCACGGCGCCCAGTACATGATGGGCGCCTTCGTGGCGTGGATCGCGCTCAACAAGCTCGGCATCAACTACTGGGTGGCGCTGCTGCTCGCGCCGCTGGTGATCGGTGCGCTCGGCGTGCTGATCGAGCGCACGATGCTGCGCAAGCTGTACAAGCTCGACCACCTCTACGGCCTGCTGCTGACCTTCGGTCTGGCGCTGATCTTCGAGGGCATCTTCCGCGACCAGTACGGCATCTCCGGCCAGTCCTACCCGGTGCCCGAGCTGCTGCAGGGCGGGGTGAACCTCGGCTTCATGTTCCTGCCGATCTATCGCGGCTGGGTGGTGGTGGCCGCGCTGACGGTGTGCTTCGCGACCTGGTTCATCATCGAGAAGACCAAGCTCGGCGCCTACCTGCGCGCCGGCACCGAGAACCCGCAGATCGTACAGGCGCTCGGCATCAACGTGCCGCTGCTGATCACCTTCACCTACGGCTTCGGCGTCGCGCTCGCCGCCTTCGCCGGGGTGCTCGCGGCGCCGGTGTACCAGGTCAGCCCGCTGATGGGCTCGAACCTGATCATCGTGGTGTTCGCGGTAGTCGTGATCGGCGGCATGGGGTCGATCATGGGCTCGATCCTCACCGGCATCGGCCTCGGGCTGATCGAGGGCCTGACCCGGGTCTTCTACCCGGAAGCCTCGGCGGTGGTGGTGTTCGTGATCATGGTGATCGTGCTGCTGGTGCGGCCGGCCGGCCTGTTCGGCAAGGCCTGAGTGGGGCGAGAGGAATCAGACTGATGAACAACTCGAATTCGATGTTCGCGCGCGCCATGCCGATCCTGTTCGGCGTGCTGTTCCTGATCGGGCTGGTGGCGCCGTTCGCCGTCTATCCCACCTTCCTGATGAAGATTCTGTGCTTCGGGCTGTTCGCGTGCGCGTTCAACCTGCTGCTCGGTTTCGCCGGCCTGCTGTCCTTCGGTCACGCTGCCTTCCTCGGCAGCGCGGGCTACGTATGCGGCATGCTGGTGCGCGACCTCGGCGTGACGCCGGAGGTGGGCATCATCGGCGGCACGCTCGCCGCCGGCGCGCTGGGCTGGGTGTTCGGCGTGCTCGCGATCCGGCGTACCGGCATCTACTTCGCGATGATCACGCTGGCGCTGTCGCAGATGGTGTATTTCGTCGTGCTGCAGTGGAAGGCGACCGGCGGCGAGGACGGCCTGCAGGGCGTGCCGCGCGGACACCTGTTCGGCGTCATCGACCTGTCGAACAACATCGCGATGTACTACCTGGTGTTCGCGGTGTTCTGCATCGGCTTCTTCATCATCTACCGCGCGATCAACTCGCCCTTCGGCCAGATCCTCAAGGCGATCCGCGAGAACGAGCCGCGCGCGGTGTCGCTCGGCTACGACGTCGCCAAGTTCAAGCTGCTCGCCTTCGTGCTCTCGGCCTCGCTGGCCGGCATGGCCGGCGCGACCAAGACCCTGGTGTTCCAGCTTGCCTCGCTGACCGACGTGCACTGGCACATGTCGGGCGAGGTCGTGCTGATGACGCTGCTCGGCGGCCTCGGCACGGTGCTCGGCCCGCTGGTCGGCGCCGCCACCATCGTGTCGCTGCAGACCGAGCTCGCCGACACCGTCGGCTCCTGGGTCACGGTGATCATGGGCGTGATCTTCGTGATCTGCGTGCTGCTGTTCCGCCGCGGCATCGTCGGCGAGCTACAGGCGCTTATCCAGCGCGCCGGCATCCGCTGATCCTGCGCCGCTCTCCGCCGTGCCTGCGGGCAGGGCAGGAGGCGTGGGCGCTGTGTGGGAGCGCGCCGTGGGGCCGGCATGATGCAGCCGGCCCTCGGCACGTCGCAGCCAGGCGTGGGACAGCGCGTGGTAGAGCGGCACCGGCGCGACCGAGCGCGACACGCCGTGCGCCACCACCGCGGTGGCCATCAGCGGCATCAGCATCTGGTGGTTGGCGGTCATCTCCATGACGATCACGAAGGAGGTGATCGGTGTCTGGGTCATTGCCGCGAGGAAGGCCACCATGCCCAGCACCAGCACCGCCGGATCGGGCTCGCCCGGCAGCAGCAGGGCGATGTCCGAGCCGAGGCCGGCGCCCACCGCCAGCGCCGGGGCGAAGATGCCGCCGGGGATGCGCGCCACGAAGGCGAGCCAGATCACCGCCATCTTGAGCACCATGAAGGCCATCGGCAGCGCGGCGCTGCCTTCGAGCGCGGCCTTCGATTCCGCGTAGCCGGTGCCGTAGGTCAGTCCGCCGCTACCCCAGCCGATGATGCCGGTGGCCAGTCCGCACAGCCCGGCGAACAGCACCGGACGGCTGACGGCGAACCCCCCCACGCGTCCGGGAAGGCCGCGCGCGGAGGCGATCAGCAGGCGCGCGAAGCCGCCGCCGAGCAGGCCGCCGGCGACGCCGCAGGCCAGCACCGGCCAGATCCCGTCGGGCCAGCCGAGCGCCGCCGGCGTGCGGCCGAAGTAGGTGTAGTTGCCGAGCACCGCGAGCGACATGAGGCCGGCGAAGATCACCGCGGTCAGCGTGGTGCTGTTGGCCTGGAAGGCGCGGTAGCGGCACATCTCCTCGATCGCGAACATGATGCCGCCGAGCGGGGTGTTGAAGGCCGCGGCGATGCCGGCGCCCGAACCCGCCACGATCAGGTCGCGGCTGGAGGCGATGCGCCGCCGCTTGCGCCCGGCCAGCAGGTGCATCATCGAAGCGCCGATCTGCACCGAGGGGCCCTCGCGGCCGATCGAGGCTCCCGCCAGCAGGCCGCCGAGGGTCAGGAAGACCTTGGCGATCGCGATGCGGAAGGACAGCAGCTGTCGCCGCACGCGGCCGTCGTCGGACATCGACGCGGCGATGGCCTGCGGGATCCCGCTGCCCTCGGTGCCGGGAAAGATCTTCCGCGAAACCCAGGCCAGCGCCGCGAACCCGAGCGGGGCGATGAGCAGGCTCAGCCACGGGCGTTCGCGGATCAGACCGGCATGGGTCGTGATCGCCAGCTCGGCGCCGATCGCGAACGCGATCGCGACCAGCCCGGCCAGCAGGGCGGCGCCGACCAGCAGCAGACGCACCCGCCAGCGCGGCCAGGACAGCCAGGGCAGGGCGTAGCGCCAGCCGCCGCGCAGCAGGCGGGTGAGGTTCCGGCGCGCGGGCGGGCGGCTCGTGTTTTGGGGGGCGGGGTCGTTGTTCATCGAGGTCTCTGCTGCTGTGCGGCATCGGGCAAGCGCCGTGCCGGCGGAGGGCTCTTCGCGATTCGCTTTTTTGCCTTGTTGCACATGCGCAAGGTGGACGATACCGCTACCATACGATCCACGGCAGGGCGTGATGTTTTTTTGACAATGATGCTTTGAGCAAATATAGTCGCGGCGAGATTCAGATGGCGGAAACGCAACAGAAAGTGAAGAAGCCGGCAGCCCCGGTGAGTCCATTGTCGGTCCTGCAGCGGTTCAGGATCCTGATCCGGACGGCCCAGCGCCATTCGCAATGGATAGAGCGCCAGAGCGGCGTCACCGGTGCCCAGCTGTGGGCCCTGCAGGAGTTGCGTGAAGCGAACGGCCTGCGCGTCGGCGAACTCGCCAACCGCATGGCGCTGCATCAGTCGACCACCTCGAACATGGTCGATCGCCTGGAAAGCGCGGGCCTGGTGCGCAAGGAACGGACCAGCGCCGACCAGCGCGTGGTGCGCCTCTACCTCACCGAGGAGGGCGCGGCCCTGCTCGCGCGGGCGCCTTCGCCGGCGCGCGGCGTGCTGCCCGAAGCCCTGCGCATGATGGACGAGGAGGGGCTCGCGAGCCTGCAGAACGAGCTCGACAAGCTGCTCCGCCAGATCAAGCATCTCGACGAAGGCTTCGGCATGCAGCCTTTGCCTTTCACTGAATGACACGCGGCCGGCCTGCTGGGCGGGCCGGGTCGAACGTGTTTGACACAGTGTTTTGACGCTTGTGTGGACAGCAGCTTGAGCGGCCGACGGGCCGCTCTTTTTTTGGCCGCGGGCTTTTGCGCCGCGCCGGGGTTCCCCTCGTAGCCGCTTTTCGCGGACGCCTCAGTGCCGGCGCGACAGTGCCTGCATCGCGCGTGCCAGGCCGTCGAGCGTGAGCGGGTACATGCGTTCGCCCATGATCTGGCCGATGATGCCGATAGACTGGCGGTAGGCCCACAGCCGCTCGGGTTCGGGATTGAGCCAGGCCGCGGCCGGGTAGGCGTCGAGCAGGCGGCGCAGCCAGGTGGCGCCGGCCTCGGCGTTCATGTGCTCGACCGAGCCGTGCGGATGCAGGATCTCGTACGGGCTCATGGTGGCGTCGCCGACGAAGATCAGCTTGTAGTCCGGGCCGTACTTGTGGATCACGTCGAGCAGCGGCGTGCGCTCGCTGTGGCGGCGGCGGTTGTCGCGCCACACGCCCTCATAGACGCAGTTGTGGAAGTAGAAGTACTCGAGGTGCTTGAACTCCAGCCGGCAGGCGGAGAACAGCTCCTCGCACACCTTGATGTGGTCGTCCATCGAGCCGCCGACGTCGAGGAAGAGCAGCACCTTGACCGCGTTGTGGCGTTCGGGCCGCATCAGCAGGTCGAGCCAGCCGGCGTTGCGCGCCGTGGCGGCGATGGTGCCGTCGAGGTCGAGCTCCTCGGCTGCGCCCTGGCGGGCGAAGCGCCGCAGCCGGCGCAGCGCGACCTTGATGTTGCGCGTGCCCAGTTCCACCGAGTCGTCCAGGTTGCGGAACTCGCGCTTGTCCCACACCTTCACCGCTGTGCGGTTGCCGGCGGACTCGCCACCGACGCGGATGCCCTCCGGGTGGGTGCCGTTGTTGCCGAAGGGCGAGCTGCCGCCGGTGCCGATCCACTTGCTGCCGCCCTGGTGGCGCCCCTTCTGCTCTTCCAGGCGCTTGCGGAACTCGTTCATCAGCTTGTCCCAGCCGAGCTTCTCGAGCCTGGCGCGCTCCTCCGGCGACAAGTGCTTCCTCGCCATCGCGCGCAGCCATTCCTCGGGTAGATCGACGTCCAGGCCGGGCAGTGCCGTGACGCCCGTGAAGTACTCGCCGAACGCCTGGTCGAAGCGGTCGTACAGCGACTCGTCCTTCACCAGGCACAGCCGGGCGTAGTAGTAGAAGTCGTCGAGCGAGGGGCCGCACACATGGTCGCGCAGGCCTTCGAGCACGGTCAGGAACTCGCGCGTCGACACCGGCAGCTTGCGTGCCTTCAGGTGCAGGAAGAAGTCGATCAGCATGCTCGTGCGTTCTGCAGGTTCCGGTTCGGCGCCGCCTGACTTGCCGGGGGCATGGCGCTCAGCGGTTGTTGCGCGCCATGAACACCAGGCGCTCGAACAGGTGCATGTCCTGCTCGTTCTTCAGCAACGCGCCGTGCAGGGGCGGAATCGCGGCCTTGCCGTCGGCGCTGCGCAGCGCCTCGGGCGGGATGTCCTCGGCCACCAACAGCTTGAGCCAGTCGATCAGCTCGGAGGTGGAGGGCTTCTTCTTCAAGCCCGGGATGTCGCGCAGGCCGAAGAAGACCTCCAGCGCCTCGGTCAGGAGTTCCTTCCGCAGACCGGGGAAATGCACGTCGACGATGCGCTGCATCGTGTCCCGGTCGGGGAAGCGGATGTAGTGGAAGAAGCAGCGGCGCAGGAAGGCGTCGGGCAGCTCCTTCTCGTTGTTCGAGGTGATGAACACGATCGGGCGGTGGCGCGCCTGCACCGTCTGCCGCGTCTCGTAAACATGGAACTCCATGCGGTCGAGCTCGCGCAGCAGGTCGTTGGGGAATTCGATGTCGGCCTTGTCGATCTCGTCGATCAGCACCACGGTCGGGCGCTCGGCCTCGAAGGCCTGCCACAGCACG
>JARRBR010000044.1 GCA_029982755.1 Rhodocyclaceae bacterium | reverse complement strand
CTCATAACCTCAACAACTCGAACCGCCCGGTGCGGACCCGCATGCCGGGTGGTGTGGGAGGGGAACGGTCAGGTAAGCTGACCGCCCCTATCCCGATCCCACGAACCGCGCCGGGCTCGTCGCCCGGCACGGCGGATTCGTCATCAGCCCTTGCGGCCGAGCGAGCGACGGGCCAGACCCAGCAGCCCGAGGCCGAGCAAGGCAAGCGTGCCGGGTTCCGGGACGGTAGAGAAGCCCTGGTTGCCATCCGCCTGGAAGATAATCGCACCTGCGGGCAAGCCGCCTCCCTCCGTCCACGCGGTCGGGGCGGTCCACCCGGAAGTGGTGTTGGTGCCGAGCTGAAGCGTTGCGACCGCATTCGAGGCTACGAGGACCGGGTCGATATAGGCGTCTTTGTTCGAGTCGGTTTCGGTGAAGGTCACCGTGCCGAAGAAGGTGAAATTGCCGGTGCCATTGATGCCGTCACCGGTGAACTGTCCCGCGTAGCCTGGATTGATCGTGCCGCCGATGATACGGGTTCCGTCGATAAAGCCCGTTCCCGTCGTCCGGTTCGAATCGGCTGTCGAATCGTAATAGATATTGAAGGTACCGCCAATGGCGGTGAAACTTGCCGTTGTCCCGCTTAGCGTCGCTGTCTCGTAGATGGTCGCGAGGACGGTGAATTCGAACGCACCTGCGTCACCATTCGCGCTAAGGCCGGGCGTAAATGCAATGCCGCCGTCCGCGGTCGTGATGCCGATGGCCGAAGCGAGGAACGTTGTCGTGGCGACTGTCGTTCCGTCCGGGAGGTAGTTGGTCGTCACCGCGGATGCGGTTGGCGACCAATCGATGCCCGTGAACGGATCGATCGTCCGAGTCCCGTAAACGTCGTCAGTGAAAGTTAACGCCGGGGCAGCAAACGCGGGCGCCGCACCACCGATGAGGCCGGCAGCAACCAAGCCGTCGAATACCTTGCTGATCGTTTTCATTTGAAACCCTCCTGAATCCTGGTAGGCAGTACGTTCGTTGTCGCCGGTCTAGAGGCAAACCGCGCCACGCGAGACCTGAAGCATGATTCGGGCCAAATTTGAAAACAATATAAAAAACAAGGGAGTAAAGGGATGCATCTTGGGGATGCTTATCTCTTGGTGTAAAAAAAACCGACAGCTGGAGGTGGAGGCCGGTGGTGCCGGTACGGGCAAGCGTCCCCGGGGGGCCAAGGCGGGGCGTGGGTTGGGCTTCGTAGTTGGGTGCCAGGGAATCGTGGCGACACGGGCCTTCTGCCGCGCTGAAGGTCCTGCACGTGGCAAACGCGCCTTGCGGACTACGACAAACTCAGCGTCGGCCCTTGTTCAGGGCTTCCCGCCCCGACGCGCATCCAGGTAGGCCTCGAGCACGGTCGGCAGGTAGTCCTGCCACGCGGGGAGGCTTTCTCCGCGGGCCGCCAGCCACTCGCGATAGCGGGCGTTGTCGAAGCCCTGCTGGTCGGCCAGGTAGTCCAGGTAGATAGGCAGCGTCGATAGCGCCCTGCGCCTGTCGGCCGGCGCCAGCAATGCCGCGATGCGCGGCAGCAGCGCGAACACGCCACGGGGCAGGGTCATGGCGCGTGGGACCGCCCGGCCATGGGCGCGAAACGCTTCCCTGATCGTGTGCCTGAGCGCCATCAGCGCAGGGGCGGACTGCGGCCCGGAGCAGAGGTGGAAGATCCTGCCGCCGGTTCCCGGGTCGCGGCTTGATGCGACGATCGCCAAGGCGACGCTATCGACCGGGATGACGTCCAGCTGTACCTGCCCGAAGTCCGGATAAAGTCCGTGCGTCTTGCGGCCGGACAGGAACTCGCAGATGAAATAGAAGATCTGGAAGTGGATGATGCGCCCGCTGCGCGAGTCACCGATGACCATGCTCGGACGATGGACGGTGATCGGCAGGCCTTCCTGCTCGACGGCGGCGCGCACCCGCTCCTCGGCCTCGGCCTTCGATTGCTCGTAGCTGTTGTGGAAGGCGCGTGCCTCGTCGATCCAGCGCTCCGGCAGCAGGCCCGGGCGCTTGCCGGCGACGCCCACAGTGCTGACGAATTCGACCTTGGATAGGCGACCACCGGCGTGTGTGGCCCGCGCCAGTTCGAGGATTGCGGTGGCCGAACCGATGGCCGAACGGCGCGCCTTCTCCAGCGGCTCGTTCATCCGCACGCTCGCCGCGCAGTGGATGATGTGGGTGAGCTCCGCGGCGAGCATCCGATACTGCGCATCGTCGAGGGCGAAGCGCGACTCGGCGGCGTCGCCGCGCAGCGCCCGTACGCGCTTCCGCCGCGGGTCGTCCGCAGGCCATTCCCAGAACGCGAACAGCTGCTCGAGGCGGTCGGCCAGCGCCGCCTCCGACTCGGCGCGGACCAGCAGGCGCAGCTCGGTGTCGGGATCCTCCATCAGCAGCGGAACCAGGGCGCTGCCCACTGCGCCGGTGGCGCCGGTAATGAAATAGGTGCTCATGTCGCTCCTGCGCGGCGGCAGATGAAGCGGGGATGCCCGGTGTCGTGCGCCTCTTCCAGATCCCGGTAGAGCGCATCCAGCTCGCGGGCGAAGAGGGCTTCGATGTGCTGGCGGCGCAGCTTCTGGTTGGCGGTGAGTTGTCCGCCATCGACACTGAACGGGATCGGGCTCACCAGGATCGCGGCGGGCCGCTGGTACGCCGGCAGATCGCGGCAGGCGGCCAGGATGCGCTCGCCCAAGGCTTCGACCAAGGCCTGCGAGCGGGATGGTCGATCGCCCGAACCGGGCGCATCGGCTGCGGGCGGCAAGGCCAGATCGACGATCGCCACCGGGAAGGGGCGGTTGCGCCCGACCAGCACCGCGTGCTCGACCGCGGGCACGCGCTTGATCAGGGCTTCGATCGAGCCGGGTGCGATCCGACGTCCGGTCGAGGTCTTGAACAGCTCGGACTTCCGTCCCGTCAGCGCCAGGAAGCCGCTGTCGTCCACCCTGCCCAGGTCGCCGGTGTGCAGGAAGCCGGCGTCATCGATCCCGGCGTCGGCCGGGTCGGTGCCCCAGTAGCCGGAGAACAGCGCCGGCCCGCGCACCAGGATCTCGCCGTCCTCGGCGATCACCAGCGCGTTGTGCGCCAGCGGGCGGCCGACGGTGCCGAAGCGGTAGGCTGCGGGTGTGTTGAGGGCGATCGGCAGGGCATTCTCGCTCGTCCCGTAGGCTTCCAGAACCAGCCAGCCCAGGCCGTGGAAGCGTTCGAGCAGCCACACCGGTATCGGCGCCGAGCCGCTCACCATGAACTGCAGGTTCGGCCCCATCGCGGCGCGGATCCTGGACAGGACGAGGCGATCGGCCAGCCAGGCGATCGCAGCGCGAGATCCCGCCACCGGAAGGCCCGCGCGCTCTGCCGCGCGCACTTCGCATGCGAACCGCCACGCCGCATGGGCGAGCGTGCGCACCGGTGCGGGACGGGCGTCGAGCTGGGCGACGATGCCGGCGTAGAGCTTCTCGAAGAAGCGCGGCACACCGACGAACAGGCTGGGCCGGATCTCCGGCAGGCGCTCCATGATCTGCGCCGGATGGCGGACGAACCACGACTGCGCGCCGCAGATCAGCGCGCAGAGATTGATGATGCGCTGGAACAGGTTGGAGAGCGGCAGCCAGCAGGCCAGGCGCGCGCCTTCGTCGATGCTCGGGAACTGCTCCAGTATGGCGCGGCCGACGAGGACGAGCTGGGCGTGCGTGTAGGCGATGCCCTTGGGCTGGCCGGTGCTGCCGGAAGTGAAGATGATGGTGGCGAGATCGTCCGCCGCCGCTGCGGGGAGGTCCGCCGTCGCCGGCATCGGGCGGGCCAGCAGCTCGTCGAGCCGGAGCCCGTCCGGCCCCGGCTCGCCTTCGGCGACGACGATCCGGGGCGTGCCGCCTTGCGTCAGTGCGCTCAGACGGTCGCCGACCGCCCGCGTGTCGACGATCAGCGCGGAAGGCTGGACGGTGTGCAGCATGTGGCGCAGGTTCGCCTCGGTCTCGCTGGCATCGAGTCCGACGACGACGCCTCCGGCCGCCAGCACCGCGTGCTGCGCGTACTCCCACTCGGGCGTGGTGGGAAGGACCAGCGCGACCCTGTCTCCGCGCCCGATGCCCAGCAGCCGGAGCTGCCAGGCGAGCTTGCCGACCCGACGCTGCACCTCGGCCCAGTTGGTCGCGGACCAGTGGCCGTCGTCGTCGCGGCTCCAGAACGCGGCCTGCTCCGGCGTGGCGGCGCTGCGGGCGGCGAGCGTGGCGGGGAGGGTGTCGCCGAGGATCATCGGCCCGTGCTTGCCAGCCGCGCCAGCAGCGGCGGGTCGTATGCACCCCTGGGTTGATTGATGACGAGCTCGTCCGCCTGCAGCCCCAGCCAGCGCATGCTGCGGGTGACCTCGCGCCCCAGCAGGACGCGGTTGCGGATCATGAAGTCCACCACCGGCGCCATGATCCGCCAGTAGCCGAGGCTGGCCTTGCCCTCGCGGATCAGCGCGGAGAATTCCGGCGTGTAGGGGTTGTAGCCGAAATGGCGCAGATCCGAGTACATCATCAGCCAGTTGATCGGATAGTTGCTGACGATCGGGCTGGCATGGGCGCGGCGCTTGACGAGGCCGAGGCGCACTACGGCCTTCATCACCGCGTCCTGGTCGTAGTCCCAGGCGTGGAAGGGGGCAAGGTAACGCGGAAATCGCGTGTCCGCGGGCAGCGCGAGCGGATTGTAGAAGTGGCGCAGTTCGTCCTCGGAGAACTCGCCGCATTCCCTGAGCCGGGGCGGCGTCCAGTCCTCGGCGCGGATCAGCTCGGGCGCGAACTCGTAAAGCATGCGCTCCGGTTCGGGCTGGCCGGGGGAATAGCCGGCGAGGATCAGCGGGATGTTCTTCTCGATCGCCAGCCGGATCGCCGAGCCCTCGAACAGCGGGGCGTAGACGTAGGACACGGTATACACCGCGCCGCGCGCTTCCTGGTTGCGCAGCAGGTAGGCGAACAGCCTGGCGAGGAAGCGGGGCGCCGGCGCGTAGACCAGGTGGTCGACGTCCAGCGCCTGCAGCGCCGTCCGGATGTTGCTCCAGGCCGCAGCCGGCAGGTCGATGTCGCAGGTGTAGGCGAGCACGCGCAGCCCGTAGTCGCGCTTGAGGCGGTGGAGCAGGTAGAGGCTGTCCTTGCCGCCGCTGAAGGGCACCAGGCAGTCGTAGTCGGAGCCCGCATGATTGCGGGCCGCGGCGAGCGTGCGTTCAAGGTCGTCCGCGAACGGCTGGCGGGAAACGGCTGGCGCCGGGCTGGTCCTGTGTTCGCGGCAAGGACGGCAGATGCCGTCAGCGTCGATGTCCGAACCCGGGACGCTTGCGGGGAGGAGGCACGTCCTGCACTTTTTCATGCGGTACTCGCTGGGGTGTCGCTTTCCTGCCGACCTATGGATTCCTTAGTACTTTAGTAGCTTATCGGCACAAGTGACGCATCGGCATCGAAACGTCAGGCTGCGGGCAGGTAGGCTAAACCATGTTGTCCCGGTGCATGACTTCGGGTTCGTCGACGTAGCCCAGCAGCTTCTCGATGTCCGCCGAGGGCTTGCGCGCGATGCGCCGGCATTCCGAGGCCGAATAGTTCACCAGCCCGCGTGCCACCTCTTCGCCGCCCACGCTGCGGCAGGCGACGACCGCGCCGCGCTCGAAGTCGCCGCGCACCTCGATCACGCCCACCGGCAGCAGGCTCTTGCCGCTCCGGAGCGCGGCGACCGCGCCGTCGTCGATGACCAGGTCGCCGGCGAGTTGCAGGTGGTCGGCCAGCCACTGCTTGCGCGCGTGCAGCGGCGTGCTGGTGGCGTAGAGCAGGGTGCCGAGCGCCTCGCCCGCCGCGAGGCGCAGCAGGGGGTCGGCCTCGCGGCCGCTGGCGATGCAGGTGTGGGCGCCGCTTCGTGCGGCGCGCTGGGCGGCGCGGATCTTGGTGATCATGCCGCCGCGGCTGATGCCGGTGCCGGCGCCGCCGGCCATGGCCTCGTACTGGCGGTCCTCGGCGCGGCCCTCGGCGATCAGTGTGGCGCTCGGGTCGCGGCGGGGGTCGGCGGTGTACAGGCCCTGCTGGTCGGTGAGGATGATCAGCGCCTCGGCCTCGATCAGGTTGGCGACCAGTGCGCCCAGGGTGTCGTTGTCGCCGAACTTGATCTCGTCGGTGACCACGGTGTCGTTCTCGTTGATGATCGGCACCACGCCGAGCTGCAGCAGCGTGGTGAGCGTGCTGCGCGCGTTGAGGTAGCGGGTGCGGTCGGCGAGGTCCTCGTGGGTGAGCAGGATCTGCGCGGTGTGCAGGCCGTGGCGGGAGAAGGCCTTCTCGTAGGCCTCGACCAGGCCCATCTGGCCGACGGCGGCGGCGGCCTGCAGCTTGTTCATCTCGTGCGGGCGTTTCGTCCACCCGAGGCGCTGGATGCCGGCGGCGATGGCGCCGGAAGACACCAGCGCGACCTCGCGGCCCTCGGCCCGCAGCGCGGCGATCTGCCGCGCCCAGGCGTCGAGCGCCTCCTTGTCGAGGCCGGCGCCGTTGTTGGTGACGAGTGCGGAGCCGACCTTGACGACGAGGCGGCGGGCGTTGCGGATCTTTGTTCTCATCTTCGCAGTGGGCCTTGCGGCAAAGGGGAGGTCAGCGTTTGCGGTCTTCGGGCAACTCGTCTTCGTCGTCGCCCTGTTCGTCGATGTCGTCCGCCTCGTCCTCGTCGGCGTAGGCTTCTTCCTCGTAGGCAGCCTCGGCGGCGGCGCGGGCGGCGTCGAGCTCGGCCAGGCGGGCGGCTTCGGCGGCCTGGCGCTCCGCGCGTTCGGCCTCGATGCGGGCGCGCTCGGCGTCGAGAAAGTCCTGGATCGCGAAGATCAGTTCCCGGGTGCCTTCGCCCTTCAGCGCCGAAATCTCGAAGTGGCGCTCGACCGGGCCGTAGGCCTCGAGGAAGGCGGCCACGCGCTCGGCGCGCTCTTCCTCGGGGATCAGGTCGAGCTTGTTCAGCGCCAGCCAGCGCGGCTTGTTGTACAGCGCTTCGTCGTACTTGCGCAGTTCCTCGACGATCGCCTTGGCGTCCGCGACCGGGTCGGCCTCAGGGTCGAAGGGGGCGAGGTCGACCAGATGCAGCAGCACGTGGGTGCGCTGCAGGTGGCGCAGGAACTGGTGGCCGAGACCGGCGCCCTCGGCCGCGCCTTCGATCAGGCCGGGGATGTCGGCGATCACGAAGCTGCGCGCCTCGGTGGTGCGCACCACGCCGAGGTTGGGCGCGAGCGTGGTGAAGGGGTAGTCGGCGACCTTGGGCTTGGCGGCGGACACGCTGCGGATGAAGGTGGACTTGCCGGCGTTCGGCATGCCGAGCAGGCCGACGTCGGCCAGCACCTTCAGCTCCAGATGCAGGTTGCGGTACTCGCCTTCCTGGCCCATGGTCTTCTTGCGCGGTGCGCGGTTGGTGCTGGACTTGAAGTGGATGTTGCCCAGCCCGCCACGCCCGCCGCGGGCGATGAGCACGCGCTTGCCGTCCTCGTCGAGGTCGGCGACGAGTTCGCCGGTCTCGAGGTCCTTGATCACCGTGCCGACCGGGAAGCGCAGCGTGATGTCGTCGCCGCCCTTGCCGTAGCAGTCGCGGCTGCCGCCGTTCTCGCCGCGCTCGGCGCGGAAGCTGCGCGTGTAGCGGTAGTCGATCAGGGTGTTGAGGTTGCGGTCGGCGACCGCATACACGCTGCCGCCACGCCCGCCGTCGCCGCCGCTGGGGCCGCCCTTGGGGATGAACTTCTCGCGGCGGAAGGTGGCGGCGCCGTTGCCGCCGTCGCCGGCGTAGACTTCGATGCGGGCTTCGTCAAAAAACTTCATGCCTGATCAACCTGGTTGTGGGGCGCGCAGCGGCGGACCCCGGAAACAAAAAAGCCCTACCGCACGGATAGGGCTTTTGTACTGCAAACGCGAGCGAACGCGAAGGATCAGGCCGCTTCCGGCACGATGATCACGGTGCGGCGACGCGAGGGGCCCTTGACCGCGAACTGCACGGTGCCGTTGGTCAGCGCGAACAGGGTGTGGTCCTTGCCGATGCCGACGTTGTCGCCCGGGTGGTATTCGGTGCCGCGCTGGCGAACGATGATGTTGCCGGCGAGCACGAACTGGCCACCGTAGCGCTTGACGCCGAGGCGTTTCGATTCCGAGTCGCGGCCGTTACGCGAACTGCCGCCAGCTTTTTTGTGTGCCATGTCGGATTACCTCCTGCGCCTTAGGCCGAGATCGCTTCGATGCGAAGCTCGGTGTAGTTCTGACGATGCCCCTGGTGCTTCTGGTAGTGCTTGCGACGGCGCATCTTGAAAATCTTGATCTTGTCGTGACGGCCGTGGGAAACCACGGTCGCCTTGACGGTAGCCCCGGCAACCACCGGCGTGCCGATCTTGACGGCATCGCCTTCACCGACCATGAAGACCTGGTCGATGGTGATTTCGGAACCCACGTCGGCCGGTATCTGTTCTACCTTGATCTTTTCGCCGGCAGCGACGCGATACTGCTTGCCACCGGTTTTTATCACCGCGTACATGGTGTTGCTCCAGTTGATGGGTCTGCGAAGAATCGCGCACTCTAGCCGAGCGACTGCGGAAAGTCAATGCCGATCAGCGGCTTGCAGCCAGCGTGGGAAGTAGCGCGTCGAGCGCGTGGTGTTCGGTGCGATAGCTGGCATGCGTGCCGAGCCGCGTCCACAGCCCGTCGCGCTCCATCGCGTCGATCACCTGCTTCTTGAGGCCGCAGAAGGCGATCGTCTGGCCCTGCACGTGGAAGCGCTCGACCAGGCTTGCCAGCGTATGCAGGCCGGTGGCGTCGACGTCGTTGATGCCGGCGCCGGACACCAGCACGACCTTCACCCCCTCCTGCGCACGCGCGGCGCCGAGCATGGCGTCCTCGAAGGTGGCGGCGGTGACGAAGCTGAGCGGGCTGTCGAAGCGCAGGATCACCAGCTCGGGATGGGGGTGCGGCAGCCCGAAGCGTTCGCGGTCGCGGTAGGTGCCGTCCTCGTGCAGGCCGAGCAGGGCGACCCGCGGACGCATGCCGCGATACACCATCAGCGCCAGCGACAGGATCAGGCCGGTGAAGATGCCGTTCTGGATGTTGGGCGCGAAGGCCAGCGTGGCAAGGAAGGTGACCGCCGCCCCGGCGCCGTCGTCCCGGCTCGCGCGCCAGGCGCGCACCAGCACCTTGACGTCGATGAGGCCGATCACCGCCTGCAGGATGATCGCCGCCAGCACCGGTTTGGGCAGGTGCCACAGCAGCGGCGTCAGGTAGAGCAGCGCCAGCAGCACGAAGGCGGCGGTGACGAGGGAGGACAGGCCGGTGCGTGCGTTGCTGGCGTAATTCAGCGCCGAGCGCGAGAACGAGGCGCTGACCGGCATGCCGCTGGTGAAGGCTGCGGCGAGCTTGCCCAGGCCCTGGCCGATCAGCTCCTGATCCTGCCGCCAGGGCTGGCGGGTGCGGCCGGAGATGAGCTTGGCGCTGGAGGCGGCCTCCATGAAGCTGACCATGGCGACGACAAAGGCGGCCGGCAGCAGGGCCGCGATCAGTTCCAGGCGCAGCGGCGGCAGGCTGAATTCCGGCAGTCCGCTGGGCACGTCGCCGACCACCGCGCCGCCGTTGGCCGCGAAGCCCGTCCATGCCGACAGCGCGGTCGCCAACGCGACCACCAGCGGCACGCCCGGCAGGCGCGGCCACAGGCGCTTGAGTGCCACCAGCGCGGCGAGGCTGCCGAGACCGAAGGTGACCGAGGCCGGATGGATGTCGGCGACACCGCCGAGCGCGTGCGCGAAATCCAGCACCAGATGCTGCGAGTGCGGCATGGCGAGGCCGAGCAGTGGCGGGATCTGGGTCAGGCAGATGATCAGCGCCGCGGCGTTGACGAAGCCCATCAGCACCGGGATCGAGAGCAGGTTGAGCAGCCAGCCCAGGCGCAGCATGCCGAGCGCGAGCTGGATCAGGCCCGACAGCAGGGCGAGCAGCAGCGCGAGGCCGACGAGGTCCCCGCCGGCGAGGCCGCCGAGCGGGGCGATGCTGGCCGCGACCAGCAGGCTGGTCAGCGCCACCGGCCCGGTCGACAGCTGTCCGCAGGAGCCGAACAGGGCCGCCACCACCGCCGGCAGCAGCGCGGCGTAGAGGCCGACGTGCGGCGGCAGCCCGGCGAGCTTGGCGTAGGCCAGGGCCTGCGGGATCAGCACCAGCGCGACCGTGATGCCGGCGACGACGTCGTCGCGCACGCCGCAGGCACGCCATTGCGCTGGCCAGGACAGGAAGGGAAACAGGCGGTCGAGTGGGGGCATTGGGGCCGGTCGCGGCGCTTGCCCCGGTTCGAGCGAGCTGTGCGGCGGGGCGGCGGTTGTGGGATGGGGTCTCAATGGTAATGACAATGGGGGCGCGTTCAAACTGCCGGAGCGGGCCGTGGGAGCGGGCTCGCCCGCGGAATCGGTGGCAGAGGCGCGGCGTTCGCGGGCAGGTCGCGCTCCCTCGGGCGGGCTCCCGCGGAGAGGTGCGCGCTCATGGAGGGCGAGGGCGCGCGCATAATGCGGCTGACCTTCCGATGGTCCGGAGCCCAGTCCCGATGGCGACCAGCCGCATTCCCCCGATCCAGTGCCTGCTCACCTTCGAAGCGGTGTCCCGCCTGCGCAGCGCCAGCCGCGCTGCGGAAGAACTGTGCGTCACGGTGAGCGCGGTCAGCCATCGTCTGCGCCAGCTCGAATCGCACCTCGGCGTTCGCCTGTTCAGCCGCGGCGATTTCACCCTCACTGCCGACGGCGCGGCCTACCTGCAGCAGGTGTGCACCGCACTGGCCGCGCTGGCGCAGATGCCCGGCGAGCGCGCCACCGCGGGTGCCTGCCGGCTGCGGGTGGCGGTGACGCCCTCATTCTGCCGCCAGTTCGTGATGCCCAAGCTCGAACTCTTCCGCCGCAGCTATCCCGACGTCGAGCTGACGCTGCAGGTCTCGATCCCGCTGCGCGACGTCACCGCCGAGGAGGCGGATCTCGAGATCCGCTTCGGTGCGGGCGCCTACACCGACGTCGAGCACCGGCTGATCCTGAGCGACCTGGTGACGCCGGCCTGCAGTCCGGCTTTCCTCGACGAGTTCGGACCTTTCGACGGTTTCGAGCACGCGGCCGAATGCACCTTCACCCGCCTGGTCCGCAGCCCGCTCGAGCCATGGGCGAACTGGTACGCGCACTGCGGGCTGAGCCTGCCGGAGCCGACGAGCGGCGCGCAGTTCAACGATCTGGGCCTGGCCTACGATGCGGCGGCGAGCGGTTTCGGCGTGGCTCTGGTGCGGCAGAAACTGGGGGCGGCGTGGTTCGACAGCGGGCGTCTGCTCGCCCTGTCGAAACGTCCGCTGGCCTCGCCCTTCGGTCACTACATCTGCTGGGCGCCGGGCGCGCTCGAACGCTGGGAGTGCGCGGCCTTCGTCGACTGGCTGCAGGGCGTGCTGCCCTGAGGGCGGTGCGCATACGCAAGGGAGAAGCCGGCCCGCGCCGGCGTCCGGCGGATGCCGGGGCGCGGTGCGGATGATGGCAAGGCCGTGCGGTGAACTTTCTTCAAGCCGACGGCAAAAATGCGTCAAACCGTGAGTCGGGCTTGACGCCTATACTTTCGCCTCCTCGACGCGGTGGGCGCGCCCTCCGCGCGGGAGCACATGGCGAGGACCAGCAATGATGAATTCCGAAGTCGAAGCGCTGCCGTTCGGCGAGACCGAGCGCGATTTTTCCGCGGTGGACAAGGTGCGCGTGGTGGAGGCGCTGAGCCGCGTGCTGCCCGCCGGCACCCTGATGTACGACACCGAGGACCTGCGTCCCTACGAATGCGACGGCCTCGCCGCCTACCGCGCGCTGCCGCTGGTGGTGGCGCTGCCGACCAGCGAGGAGCAGGTGGTCGCGGCGCTGCGCATCTGCCACGAGCTCGGCGTGCCGGTGGTGGCACGTGGCGCGGGCACCGGGCTGTCGGGCGGCGCGCTGCCGCACACCCGCGGCGTGCTGCTGTCGCTGGCGCGCTTCAACCGCATCCTCAAGCTCGATCCGCTGGCGCGTACCGCGGTCGTGCAGCCGGGCGTGCGCAACCTCGCGATCTCCGAAGCCGCTGCGCCACATGGCCTGTACTACGCGCCCGATCCGTCCTCGCAGATCGCGTGCTCGATCGGCGGCAACGTGTCGGAGAACGCCGGCGGCGTGCATTGCCTCAAGTATGGCCTCACCGTTCACAACCTGCTGCGCGTGCGCGGCGTGACCATCGAGGGCGAGATCGTCGAGATCGGCTCGGGCGCGCTCGACGCCCCGGGCTACGACCTGCTCGCGCTGGTCACCGGCTCCGAGGGCATGCTGGTGGTGGTCACCGAGGTCACCGTCAAGCTGGTGCCCAAGCCGCAGCTCGCGCAGTGTGTCCTTGCCGCCTTCGACGACGTGGTGCGCGCCGGCGACGCGGTGGCGCGGATCATTGCCGCGGGCATCATCCCGGCCGGCCTGGAGATGATGGACCAGCCCGCGACCGCGGCGGTCGAGGAGTTCGTGCGCGCCGGCTATCCGCTCGACGCCAAGGCGATCCTGCTGTGCGAGGCTGACGGCACGCCGGAGGAGGTGGCCGAAGAGATCGCGCGCGTGCGCGCAGTGCTGGAGGACAGCCGCGCCACCGGGATCCGCGTCTCGCGCGACGAGGCCGAGCGGCTCAAGTTCTGGGCCGGGCGCAAGGCGGCCTTCCCGGCGGCCGGGCGGATCTCGCCCGACTACTACTGCATGGACGGCACGATCCCGCGCAAACGCCTGGGGGAGATGCTGACCGCGATCCAGGACATGGAGAAGAAGTACGACCTGCGCTGCATGAACGTCTTCCACGCCGGCGACGGCAACCTGCACCCGCTGATCCTGTTCGATGCCAACCAGCCCGACGAACTCGAGCGCGCCGAGGACTTCGGCGCCGAGATCCTGGAGCTGTCGGTGGCGCTCGGCGGCACGATCACCGGCGAGCATGGCGTGGGCCTGGAGAAGATCAACCAGATGTGCGCGCAATTCACCACCGCCGAGGTGCGCCAGTTCTTCCGCGTCAAGGCTGCCTTCGATCCCCCCGGGCTGCTCAACCCGGGCAAGGCGATTCCCACGCTGAACCGCTGCGCCGAATACGGCCGCATGAAGGTGAGCAAGGGCCACGTGCCCTATCCGGACCTCCCGCGCTTCTGAGCAGGAACGACACGATGACGACGATCGAGAAGGAATGGGCCGAGCGCGTGCGCGCGGCGGCCGCGGCGGGGACGGGGCTGTGCCTGCGCGGTGGTGGCAGCAAGGGTTTCTACGGCCGCGAGGCCACGGGCGAAGTCTTCGACCTGCGCGCCAACAGCGGCGTGGTCGCCTACGAGCCGACCGAGCTGGTGGTGACGGTGCGCGGCGGCACGCCGCTGGCCGAACTGGAGGCCCTGCTGGCCGAGAAGGGCCAGTACCTGGCCTTCGAGCCGCCGCATTTCGGCGCCGGGGCGACCGTTGCCGGCTGCGTCGCCGCCGGCCTTTCGGGGCCGCGGCGGGCGAGCATGGGCGCGGTGCGCGACTTCATGCTCGGGGTCAAGCTGCTCGACGGCCGAGGCGAGGTCATGAAGTTCGGCGGCCAGGTCATGAAGAACGTCGCCGGCTACGACATCTCGCGCCTGGTCGCGGGCAGCCTGGGCACGCTCGGTATCCTGCTCGAGGTCTCGCTGAAGGTGCTGCCGCGACCGGTGGCCGAGGCGACGCTGCGTTTCGAGCTCGACGAGGCGAGTGCGCTGCGCCGGGTGAACGAGTGGGGAGGCCAGCCGCTGCCGGTGTCGGCCAGCCTGTGGCACGAGGGCGTGCTGCACCTGCGCCTGTCCGGCGCGGACGCGGCGGTGCGCGCGGCGACGGCGAGACTAGGCGGAGAGACGCTCGACCAGGCGGCGGCCAGCGCGCTGTGGGTCGCGGTGCGCGAACAGACCGCAGCCTCGTTCGCGCTCGCCGCGGACGAGGTGCTGTGGCGCGTGTCGCTGCCGAGCACTGCGCCGGCGCTGGATCTGCCCGGCCGGCAGACGGTGGAGTGGGGCGGCGCGCTGCGCTGGCTGGCGAGCTCGGGCGACGCCGCGCGGATCCGTGCGCGCGCCGAGCAGCTTGGCGGTCATACCGCGGCCTTCCGCGGCGGCGATCGTGGCGGTGAGGTGTTCCAGCCCCTGTCCGCGCCGCTGGCGACCGTCCATCGCCGCCTGAAGCAGGCCTTCGACCCGGCGGGCATCTTCAATCCCGGCCGCCTCTACCCGGAGTTCTGAGCATGCAGACCCAGCTCGCCGATTTCATCCGCGACACGCCCGAAGGCCGCGAGGCCGAGGAAATCCTGCGCAAGTGCGTGCATTGCGGTTTCTGCACCGCGACCTGTCCGACCTACCAGCTGCTCGGCGACGAGCTCGACGGGCCGCGCGGACGCATCTACCTGATCAAGCAGGTGCTGGAAGGCGCCGAGCCCACCGGCAAGACCCGCCTGCACCTGGACCGCTGCCTGACCTGCCGCTCCTGCGAGTCCACCTGTCCGTCGGGCGTGCATTACAGCCGCCTGCTCGACATCGGCCGCCACGTGGTCGACGCGCGTGTTCCCCGCCACGGCAGCGAGGCGCTGACGCGCCGGGTGCTGCGCGAATTCGTGCCGCGGCCGACGCTGTTCGGGGTGGCGATGAAGGCCGGGCAGGCGGTGCGCGGCCTGCTGCCGAAGGCGCTGCAGGCCAAGGTGCCCGAGCCGCGCCCCGCGGGACGATGGCCCGAGCCGCGTCATGCGCGCCGGGTCATCGCGCTCGCCGGTTGCGTGCAGCCGGCGATGGCGCCGTCGATCAACGCCGCGGCGGCGCGCGTGCTCGATGCGCTGGGCATCTCGCTGGTCGAGGCCGACGGGGCGGGCTGCTGTGGCGCGGTGCGCTTCCACCTCGACGATCAGGACGGTGCGCGCGCCGACGCCCGGCGCAACATCGATGCCTGGTGGCCGGCGATCGAGGCCGGCACGGTCGAGGCGATCGTGATGACCGCTTCCGGCTGCGGCGTGCAGGTCAAGGACTACGGCCACCTACTGCAGCATGACCCGGCCTATGCGGAAAAGGCGAGGCGGGTGGCGGAGCTGACGCGCGACATCGGCGAGGTGGTGGCGGCCGAGGCCGAGGCGCTGGCGGCGGTGCTGGCGGCGCGCGAACTGCCGCGGCAGGCGCTCGCCTGGCATGCGCCGTGCACCCTGCAGCACGGCCAGCGCATCCGCGGCACGGTGGAGGGCCTGCTCGCCGCGGCCGGCTACGAGCTCACGCCGGTGCGCGACGCCCACCTGTGCTGCGGTTCGGCCGGCACCTATTCGATGCTGCAGCCGGAGCTGTCCGAGCGCCTGCGCACGAACAAGCTCGACTGCCTGCTCGAGGGCGGTGCCGGGATGATCGCCTCGGCCAACATCGGCTGCATCGTGCACCTGCAGGCGGGCACCGGCACCCCGGTCCGCCACTGGATCGAGCTGATCGACGCCCGCCTCGCCGCTTCATCGGGATGAGAGTCGGGCGAGCGTGAGAAAAGTCACGGCCGGTGGAGGTCGGCGGGCGCGAGCCTGACGCCGGCGCACCGGCGAGCGTGTCCGATTGCTATCATGGATCGCGCCTCTCAAATCCCCTGGGCCGCCACCCGCTCGCCATGTCATTCTCCATCGAAACCTGTGTCGCCATGCATGCCGGCGACCGCAAGGAACAGCAGGATCGGGTGGCGCTGTTCGGTCATCCGAAACGGCCCGGCCTGATGATGGCGGTGCTCGCCGACGGCATGGGCGGGCACAGCGGCGGCGCGATGGCCGCCGAACAGGTGGTGATCCGCGCCCGGCAGAATTTCGAGTCCTACGCCCCGCTGCACGAAACGCCCGAGAGCCTGCTCGGCGGCGTCATCGACGAGGCGCACACGGTGATCAAGCTCACCCGCTTCACCAGCGAGCAGGATCCGCACAGCACCGCGGTCGTGTTCCTGCTGCAGCAGGGGCGGGCGTACTGGGCGCACTGCGGCGACTCGCGCATGTACCACTTCCGCGGCACCCTCACCGTGTCGCGCACGGCCGATCATTCGCTGGTCGGCGAGCTCCACCGCAAGGGGCGTCTCGACGACGGCGAGGCCCAGAAGCATCCGCAGCGCAACGTGCTGCTGTCCTGCCTGGGCAGCGAGCGCGCACCGCGCGTCGAGTACGGTCGCGAGGAGTCGCCGCAGGCCGGGGACTGCTTCCTGCTGTGTTCCGACGGCCTGTGGGGCTACTTCTCCGATTCCGAACTCGCCGCCACGCTCGCCGAGCACCCGCCGCGTACCGCGGCCGAACGGCTGATCGCCCTCAGCCGGGAGCGTGCCGGCGGGGGAGGCGACAACATCTCGCTCGCGATCATCAAGCTCGTCCCGACGCAGTCCGCGTTCTGAGCGCGGCAGCGGGGTGGCATCACCGCCTGCGGGGGCGGGCTCGCGGCGGCGCTTGAAGCCCATCCAGGGGACGCCCGATGGCAGCGCCCCATGATGTTGCACGCGGTCCGAATGACGGTAATATCGGTCCGGTGTCGGCGCGGAGCGCGTCAAGCGCGGGGCAGGGAGAGAGCAGACCATCGATGGTGCCGCCGACGCGCCCTTCGAATTCCGTTTCCATTGTCTCAGTGAAGGAGTCCGTCCATGCCTCTGACCATCGGAGTGCTGCTGGAGACTCATCCCGGCGAGCGGCGCCTGTCCGTCGTGCCGGATGTGGTCAAGAAATATCAGGGCCTCGGTGCCAGCCTGGTGATGCAGAAGGGGGCCGGCAAGGCCGCGCACTTCCGTGACACCGATTTCGCCGACGTCGCGCTCGTCGATTCGGCCGAAGCGCTCGCCGCCGCGGCCGACGTCGTGTTCTGCGTGCAGGCGCCACCGGCGTCGACGATCGCGGCCATGAGGCCGGGCAGCGTGCTGTGCGGCATGCTGCAGCCGTGGGCCAGCGCCGAACGCGCGCAGCAGCTCGTCGACGGCCAGATCACCGCCTTCGCGCTCGAGCTGCTGCCGCGCATCTCGCGTGCGCAGAGCATGGACATCCTGTCCAGCCAGGGCGCGGTCGCCGGTTACGAGTGCGCGCTGATCGCCGCCGACCACTCGCCCAAGTTCTTCCCCATGCTGACCTACGCCGCCGGCTCGATCCGCCCGGCCAGGGTGCTGGTGATCGGCGCCGGCGTCGCCGGCCTGCAGGCGATCGCCACCGCGCGCCGCCTCGGCGCCATGGTCGAGGCCTACGACGTGCGTCCCGAGACGCGCGAGCAGATCGAGTCGCTGGGCGCCAAGTTCGTCGACACCGGGGTGTCGGCGGCGGGCGCGGGCGGCTACGCGCGCGAACTCACCGACGAGGAGAGGGCGAAGCAGGCCGAGCGCCTCGCCAAGGCCGTGGCGCAGTGCGATGCGCTGATCACCACCGCGGCGATTCCCGGCAGGCAGGCGCCGCGGATCATCACCGCCGACATGGTCGCGCGCATGAAGCCGGGCTCGGTGGTCGTCGACATGGCGGCCGAGAGCGGCGGCAACGTCGAGGGCACGGTCGCCGGCGAGAAGGTGTGGATCGGCGACGTGCTCGTGATCGGCCCCGCCAACATCACCAGCCGCATGCCGGTGCATGCGTCCGAGATGATCGCCAAGAACCTGTTCAACTTCATCTCGCCCTTCATCAAGGACGGCGCGCTCGCGCTCGACTGGGAAGACGAGGTCATGTCCGGCAGCTGCCTGACGCACGCGGGCGAAGTTCGCCACGCCGGCGTCAAGGCCGCGCTCGGCCTGTAAGGAGGCTCGCACCATGGATGGCTTTACCGCGCTGTACATCTTCGCGCTGGCCGCGTTCACCGGATACGAGGTGATCTCGCGCGTGCCGGTGATCCTGCATACCCCGCTGATGTCGGGTTCCAACTTCGTGCACGGCGTCGTGCTGATCGGCGCCATGGTGGCCCTCGGCCACGCCGACCCGGAGGATCCGGTGCAGCTGGTGATCGGCTTCCTGGCCGTGTTCCTCGGCGCAGCCAACGCCGCCGGCGGCTACATCGTCACCGAGCGCATGCTGGGCATGTTCAAGGCCGGCGGCCGCAAGGAGGGCGAACAATGACCTCGAACTGGTTCGTGAGCATGGCGTACTTCATCGTCGCCGTGGTCTTCATCCTCGGTCTCAAGGCCATGGCCTCGCCGGTCACCGCGCGCAGGGGCATCGTCTGGGCCGGCTTCGCGATGGTCGGCGCCACGGTGGTGACCTTCTTCATGCCCGGGCTCAACAACGTCGGCCTGATGGTGCTCGCCATCGTGCTCGGCGGCGGCGCGGCCTGGTACAGCGGCAAGATCGTCAAGATGACCGACATGCCGCAGATGGTCGCCATCTACAACGGCATGGGCGGCGGCGCGGCGGCAGGCATCGCCGCGATCGAGCTGGTGCGCGGCGTACCGCACGATACGGTGACCTCGACCCTGCTGGCGCTGGGCGCAATCATCGGCGCGGTCGCGTTCTCCGGTTCGTGCGTGGCCTTCGCCAAGCTGCAGGGCCTGATGAACAAGGCGATCCGCCTGCCGCAGCAGAACAACGTCAACTTCTTCCTGACGCTGCTGACCTTCGGCGTGGGCCTGACCGTGGCCTATTCCGATGCCCCGGGCGGCTTCGAGATCTTCCTGTTCTTCCTGCTCGCGCTGGCGCTCGGCGTGGTGCTGGTGATGCCGATCGGCGGCGCCGACATGCCGGTGGTGATCTCGCTGCTGAACGCCTTCACCGGCCTGGCGGTGGGCTTCAAGGGCTTCGTGATCGGCAACCCGGCGCTGATCGTGGCCGGCATCGTGGTCGGCGCCTCGGGCATGCTGCTCACCCAGCTGATGGCCAAGGCGATGAACCGCCCGATCAGGAACATCATCTTCACGCCGCTCACCGGTGCGGCGGCCGAAGGGGGCGAGGCGGTCGAAGGCACGATGCGCGAGCTGTCGGCGATGGACGCTGCGGCGTTGATGCGCTACGGGCAGAAGGTCATCATCGTGCCGGGCTACGGCATGGCGGTGGCCGGCGCCCAGCACAAGGTGTGGGAGATGGCGCAGTTGCTGGAGGAGGGCGGTGTCGAGGTGGTGTTCGCGATCCATCCGGTCGCGGGCCGCATGCCCGGCCACATGAACGTGCTGCTGGCCGAGGCCGGTGTGCCCTACGACAAGATCTTCGACCTCGACGAAATCAACAACGACTTCGCCCAAGCCGACGTGGCCCTGGTGATCGGCGCCAACGACGTGGTGAACCCGGTCGCGCGCACCGACAAGTCGAGCCCGATCTACGGCATGCCCATCCTCAACGCCGACATGGCGCAGAACGTCATCGTGGTCAAGCGCGGCAAGGGTGCCGGCTACTCGGGCATCGAAAACGCGCTGTTCTACAAGGACAACTGCCGCATGCTGTACGGCAGCGCGCAGGAGGCGATCGCCGAAGTGATCCAGCACGTGAAGGCGCTGGAAGGCTGACGCACCGCCCGCCGGCCCTGGTGCTGGCGGGCATGCTGTGCAACGATTTCCGGGCCGTGGCCGCGGGCGCAATGTCCGCCGCCACGGCCCGGCGCATTCTGCGCGCCGACTCTGGCGCGCCCGTGCGGATCGGCGGGCGCGGCGGGGGCGCTGCGCGCCCTGCCGAATGCCGCTGCGAGGCCCCGGCTACCGGGACGGAGAAGGGGCGGGCGCTCACTTGCGGCCGAGGCCGCCGAGCAGCACGGCGATCGGGCGCTGTCCGCGGCGCAGAGGATCGGGTCTGCCGGCCGCGGCGGCGGTGGGCTGCACGTCCGCGACGGCGGCCACGGGCGGGGTGACGGGCTCGTAGGGCTTGCTGAAATCGAAGCCGTCGGCGGCGATCGTGGATCGCGGGCGACGACCCGCGCTGCGGCTGCTGTCCCGTGCCGCACCGCGACTGCCGTCGCGCCCCGACTCCCGGACCGATTCCCGACCGCCTTCGCCGCGAGCCTCGCTGCGACCTTCGCCGCCGCGCTCGCGCGCCGCGCTGCGCGCGGGGACCAGGCTGTCCGCGCTCGCGGCCGGCCGCCGGCCGCGGTGGCCGCGGCTGCCGGCCTCGTGGAAGTCGGGATCGGGATCGAAGCCGGGCACGACCTCCTGCGGGATCTGGAACTTGATCAGCTTCTCGATCTCGGACAGCCAGTGCTTTTCCTCCGAGCTGACCAGCGAGATCGCGTAGCCGTGATGGCCGGCGCGGCCGGTGCGGCCGATCCGGTGCACATAGTCTTCCGCGGTGTGCGGCAGCTCGAAGTTGATGACGAAGGGCAGTTCGTCGATGTCGATGCCACGCGCGGCGACGTCGGTGGCGACCAGCACGCGCAGCTTGCCCGACTTGAAGGCCTCGAGCGTCTCGGTGCGCTGCTGCTGGCCCTTGTCGCCGTGGATGGCGTCGGCCGAGATGCCGCTGCGCTCCAGGAAGTGGGCCAGGCGTCCGCACACCAGCTTGGTATCGACGAAGACCAGGGCCTGGGTGTCGGGCTTGTGGCGCAGCAGATGGGCGAGGAGGTTCCGCTTCATGCCCGAGGACACCGGATGCACCACGTGGGTGATGGTCTCGGACACCATGTTGCGGCGCGCGACCTCGATCAGCTGCGGGTTCTTCAGCATCTGGTCGGCGAGCTTCTTGATCTCGTCCGAGAAGGTGGCGGAGAACAGCAGGCTCTGGCGCTGCTTGGGCAGCAGGGCGAGGATGCGCTTGATGTCGGGGATGAAGCCCATGTCGAGCATGCGGTCGGCTTCGTCCAGCACCAGCACTTCGACTTGCGAGAGGTTGATCGACTTCTGCTCGATGTGGTCGAGCAGCCGCCCCGGGGTGGCGATGACCACCTCGATGCCACGGCGCAGCTCCATCTGCTGGGGCTTGATGTCCACGCCGCCATAGACGCACACGGAGCGCAGCGGCAGGTGCTTGCTGTAGGTCTTGACCGACTCGTACACCTGCATCGCGAGCTCGCGCGTGGGGGCGAGGATCAGCGCGCGCGTCTGGTGGCGGGCGGGTGAGGTGCTGGTGTTGGCGTGGCGGGCGATGCGGTGCAGCAGCGGCAGCGTGAAGCCGGCGGTCTTGCCGGTGCCCGTCTGGGCGCCGCCCATGACGTCGTGGCCGGCGATGACGGTGGGGATGGCCTGGCGCTGGATCGGCGTGGGTTCGGTGTAGCCAGCGTCGGCGACGGCCTGCAGCAGTTCGGGAATGAGGCCGAGATCGGCAAAGCTCATGGGTGCCTTCGGGTTGGAGGTGGTCGACAGAACGCCACCGGATTACGGAAAACCCGGATTATACACGGCACAAAAACCTTGACCGCCAAGGGCTTCGCCACCTCCGCGCGGTCCTCGCAGGGAGATCGGGCAGGCCCTCAGCGCTTGAGGGTGAGGAAGGCGGTGACTTCCTCGCGGTCGTGGTACAGGTGCTTGATGCGCAGGTCGAAGGGGCCGACGCTGGCGAGCCGCTTGCGGATCAGCTCGCGGCACTGCTCGACCGCCTCGACCCGACGCTTCATCGGTAGCTTGAGGTTGAAGACGGTATAGCGGCAGCGGCCGGTCGCCACCCACTCGGCCATCAGCGAGGCGATGCGCGAGGGCTGCTCGACCATGTCGCACACCATCCAGTCCACCGGGCGCGGCGGCCGCCAGGTGAAGCCGTCGGCGCGCAGGTGCTCGACCATCTCGGTCGCCATCACGCTGTCGCGCAGCGGGCCGTTGTCGATCGCGGTGACGCGCAGGCCGCGATGCACGAGCTGCCAGGTCCATCCGCCCGGAGCGGCGCCGAGGTCCACCGCGCGCTGGCCGGCGCGCAGGATGCTGTCGCGTTCGCCCTCCTCGAGCAGGGTCATGAAGGCCTCGGCGAGCTTGGCGGTGGAGCGGCTGGGCGCGTTCGAGGGCATGCGCAGGCGCGGGATGCCCATCGGCCAGGTGGAGCACTGCCCGGGCATGCCGGCTGCGAGCCAGGCGGTGGTGGCGGTGGTGAACACGACGTGCAGCACCGGCAGCCCGGTGCGGCTGGTGCGCAGGCAGCCGTTCTTTTCCAGCGCGCGCGTCAGCGGCTCGGTGAAGCGCTTGCAGAAGCCGGAGCGCTGCTTGGCCTCGTCGGTGTCCGGGGTCTCGAGCATCACGCCCGAGAAGCGCTGGCCGCTCGCCTTCACCGCGTCGACGATGGGCGTCGCGCGATCGCGCTCGGGGAGGTCGTCGACACGCGCGAACCAGGGCAGCAGCTGGCGGGCGAACACCGGGCGGCGCCAGTCGGTGGCGTCGCCGAAGGCGGCCAGCGGCGTGGGTTCGAAGGTTTCGTACACGACGAAGCCCGAGTCCGGCTCCGCGCGCACGTAACCGATCAGGCCCGCTTCGGCGGCGCGGTCGTCGACTTCGGCCGCCAGTTCCTTCTCGAAACCGGCGCGGCAATAGCCGATGAGGCCGGCGCATTGCAGGCCGGTGGCGGGGTGGTGCTGGTTCATGGGGCGGGCGCGCGCAAGCGCGTGTAGAGGATCGGGAGACTCGAGCCGTCAGTCGCACTCCCCGACAGAAAATGGGGCGCGCGACTGGCAAGCCGAGGCCGCGATGATAAGCCCGTCGGACGGCCGTGGCGAGCACGGCCCGTACAGATCGGCGGGCAGAGGGCGTGCCCCGGCGCTTGTTACACATCGCGCCCCTGCGCGTGCGGCGTCCGCGGATCTATAATTCGCGCCGTTTCCGGACCGCCGGTCCGGGTTTTATCTCGCGTGTGTCAAGTTCATGAATACAAAGCGTTTCAAGCTCATGGCCGCGGCCATGACCGTCTTTGCCGCGGCGGGCTCGCCGTGGGCGGTCGCTCAGGCTGCAGCCCAGCAGCAGATCGAGCTCTTCCATCGCCTGCCGGATACCAAGGCCGCGGCGCTGAAGGACCTGGTCGAGCGCTTCAATGCGCAGTCCAAGGACGTCCAGGTCGTGCTGTCGGCCACCGACTGGCGCAAGGCGGCGCCCCACATGCTGATCCTCGAGGGTGACGACGAGGAGGATTTCGTCGCCGGCAAGCCGCGCTTCAAGCCGCTGCACGCGCTGATGAAGGAAAGCGGCGCACCGCTGCAGACCCTGCGTCCGCCGGCGATGATGACGCGCACCCCGGTCGACACCAAGGGCCAGCTGCTGGCGCTGCCGGTGGGCCTGTCGACACCGGTGCTGTTCCTGAACCGCGACGCGCTGCGCCGCGCCGGCATGAACCCGGATACCACCCGCATCAACACCTGGTTCGAACTCCAGGAAACGCTCGGTCGCCTCGCCGATACCGGCCACACCTGCCCGTATACCGTGTCGGAGCCCGGCCGGGTCATGGTGGAGAACCTCAGCGCCTGGCACAACGAGCCGGTCGCGAAGCAGCAGGGCAAGACGACCGTGCCCAGCTTCAACGGCATGTTCCAGGTCAAGCACGTGGCGATGATGGCGAGCTGGACGCGTGCCCGATATCTGCACGTATTCCCGGCGCAGGCCGAGGCCGAGCAGCGCTTTGCCAGCGGCGACTGCGCGGTGATCGCGGCGCCGTCGGCGAGCTGGGCGGACTTCCGCCGTGCCGGCAAGGTCGATGTGGCGGTGTCGCGCCTGCCGTACTACGACGACTTCCCCGGCGCGCCGCAGAACACCGTGGCCGACGGTCCGGCGCTGTGGGCGGCTGCCGGCAAGAAGCCGGCCGAGTACAAGGCGATCGCGCGCTTCGTCAGCTTCTGGCTGCAGGCTGACAACCAGGTCGCCTGGCAGCGTGAGACCGGCTACCTGCCGCTGAACCGCGCGGGGTTGCTCGCCTCGCGCAGCGAACTGCTGGGCGAGGACCTGGAGAACGTGCGCGTGGCGGTGGACCAGCTCGGCAACAAGCCGGCTACGGCGCAGTCCTCGGCGCAGCCCGTCGTCGAGCGTCAGAAGGTGCGCCGCATTCTCGACGAGGAACTCGCCGGCGTGTGGGCCGACGAGAAGGCCGCCAAGGAGGCGCTCGACAACGCCGTGGTGCGCGCCCAGGACACCAAGTAAACGGTGCCCGGCGGCGTGGCGGCACGCCCGGGCGCGGCTTGACGCCGTGCGCGGGCGCCGCCTACCATCGCCGCTTTTCCCGCGAGCGTGTCCGCCTTGTCCGTAAAGCAGCTTTTCGCGCCGATCGCCGCCGACATGCAGGCCGTCGATGCGGTCATCCGCGCTCGCCTGCACTCGGACGTGGCGCTCATCCGCCAGGTTGCCGACTACATCGTGCAGAGCGGCGGCAAGCGCCTGCGTCCCGCCCTGGTCCTGTTCACTGCCGGGGCGATGGGCTATGAGGGGACGCATCACCACGAGCTGGCCGCCGTCGTCGAGTTCATTCACACCGCGAGTCTGCTGCACGACGACGTGGTCGACGAATCCGACCTGCGCCGCGGCAACAAGACCGCCAGCGCGATCTACGGCAATGCAGCGGCGGTGTTCGTCGGCGACTTCATGTATTCGCGCGCCTTCCAGATGATGGTCGGTGTCGACAGCATGAAGGTGATGCGCGTGCTGGCCGAGGCCACCAACGTCATCGCTGAGGGCGAGGTGCTGCAGCTCCTGAACTGCCACAACGCCGAGGTCGTCATCGACGACTACCTGCGCGTGATCCGCTACAAGACCGCCAAGCTGTTCGAGGCCGCCGCGCGCCTGGGTGGCATCGTCGGCGGCGCCGACCCCGAGGTCGAGGCGCGCCTGGCGGCTTTCGGCATGCACCTGGGGACGGCCTTCCAGCTCATCGACGACGTGCTCGACTACTCGGCCGACGAGGCCGATACCGGCAAGCATCTCGGCGACGACCTTGCCGAAGGCAAGCCGACGCTGCCGCTGATCCACGTCATGCAGCACGGCACGCCGGCGCAGGCGGCGCTGGTGCGCGGCGCGATCGAGCACGGCGGACGCGACGATTTCGCCGCCGTACTGGCCGCGATCCAGGACTCCGGCGCGCTGGCCGAGACGCGCCGCTACGCGCAGGCGGAAGCGCAGCGCGCGATCGACGCGATTTCCGTGCTCCCCCCTTCCAATTTCAAGGATGCGCTGCTACAATTATCGGACTTTGCAGTTCGGCGAAAACACTGATATAGTTCAGGGCTTCGCAGGGCAGCAAGCACTGCAGCAAAAAGCGTCGGGGAATAGCTCAGCCTGGTAGAGCACTGCGTTCGGGACGCAGGGGCCGGAGGTTCGAATCCTCTTTCCCCGACCAAGAATCCCGCGAAAAAGCCAC
>JARRBR010000043.1 GCA_029982755.1 Rhodocyclaceae bacterium | reverse complement strand
TCCGATCTCGCTCCCACAAGGCCCAATTTGCGCGCGTTCCTGTGGGAGCGGCGGCAGCCGCGAAGGATTTCGGACCCCCGCTTCAATCCTCGCTCGCATCCCTGCGCCGCAGCGTCCCGGGCGCGATACCGTCGACCGCCACCTCCACCCAGTAGCTCTGCTTGTGCCAGTGCGCCTCGAAGGTGCGCGCGGTCGCCTCGGCCTCGTCGCGGTTCGCGAACACGGCGACCACGAAGCGGTTGCCGTTGTCATCGAGCCGCCACAGCGCCCAGCGCGCGACCTGCTCCACGGCGCGCGGGTTCTCCATCACCAGTCAGGCGATGACCCGCCGCGCGAAAGTCTCGACCTGCGCCCAGTCGGTGAAGTCAGTGACCGAGCGCGAGTCGGTGGGGCCGCCGGTGATCCACATGATCAGGCGGATCATGTTGCGGTCGAAGACGCCGTAGCGCGGGTATTCGATCTTGCCGCCGAAGACCTCGACCTGCTGCGGCCGCCAGCGGATCTGGCGCAGAAACTTGCGCAGGTAGGGGTTGGTGTCGGCCTGGCGCTTGTGCGGCTTGCGGCCGACCGCGTTGACCGAGAAGAAGGCGTTGGGGCGGGCTTCGAGCGCCGCCTGGTGGCGGTCGATGAAGGCCTTCACCGCCGGGCGGTGGTGGCCGTAGCGGATGCTGGCGCCAATGACGACGCGGTCGCAGGCCCGCAGCCGCTCGGCCGTTACCGACTCGATCTCGGCGAGCTCCGCCTCGTGCCCGGCCGCGCGCGCGACGGCCGTGATGCGCTCGCAGATCTCCAGCGTGTGGCCGTCGATGGTGGAGTAGAGGATCAGCAGGTGCATGAGGTGTCCCCGGTGACGGTGCCCGGGCGTGGGCGCGCGAGCGCGGCCCGAAGCGCCGGCGCGGCCCCGCGCAGGGCGCGCCGGAGGGCTCAGTTGCCGGTGACGATGCCCTCGACCACCTTCTTGCCCTCGGAGTACAGCGCGACCTGGCCGTCCTCGAGCTCGAGGTTCATGCAGCCGGTGTTGCCCTTGAGCTTGCCGTCCAGCCACTCGCGGCAGTAGCGCGCCTGGTCGTCGACCCACCAGCGCGCCTTGGCGCCGGTGGTGTCGGTGAGCGTGCCGTCGGTGCCGAACTTGAGCGTGTAGGCGGATTCGGTGCGCAGATAGACGCCGATGAAGGTGGCGCCGGTCAGCAGCTTCTCGACCTCGGCCTTGTCCTTCATGAAGTTCTGCGCCAGCACGCTGCCGGACGCGGCCGTGAGGGCGAGGGCCGCGAGCAGAGCGCGGACGGTGTGGGAGGGCTTCAGCATCATGGTCTTCCTTTTCGGGGACGGATCCGGTGTGTTGGTCGGAAAGGGGGGCGAGTCGGGGGGGTGATCGGCCGCTTTCAGCCGCGCGCGCCCAGCCGGCCGACCAGGCCGCGCAGGGTTTCCTGCAGGTCGGCGGGCATCACCACCAGCTTGGCGTTGCCCGACTCGCCGAGCTTCTCGAGCGCGCCGATGTACTTCTCGCCGAGCAGGTACATCATCGGCCCGGCCTGCTCGCCGATGCCGGCGCTCACGCGGCGGATGGATTCGGCCGAGGCCTCGGCGAGCATGACCTGGGCGTTGGCGTCGCGCTTGGCCGATTCGAGCCGCGCCTCGGCCTCGAGGATGGCGGCCTGCTTGGCGCCCTCGGCCTTGGTCACCGCGGCCTTGCGCTCGCGCTCGGCGGCGGCCTGCAGCTCCATCGCGCGCTGCATGGATTCGGAGGGCTTGATGTCCTGGATCTCCACCGACTTCACCGTCAGCCCCCAGTCCACCGCCTCGTCGGCGATGCTCTCGCGCAGCCGCGCCTTGATCTTGTCGCGCGAGGACAGCGCCTCGTCGAGCTCCATTTCGCCGACGATCGAGCGCAATGTCGTCATGATCAGGTTGCGGATGGCCTCGGAGAAGTCGGTCACGCCATACACCGCCTTGACCGGGTCGGTGACCTTCACGAAGGCGATCGCGTTGGTCAGGATCACCGCGTTGTCGCGGGTGATGACCTCCTGCTCCTGCACGTCGAGGATGATGTCCTTGGTCACCAGCTTGTAGGCGACGCGGTCCAGGTAAGGGATCAGGATGTTGAGGCCGGGGCGCAGCGTGGTGTGATACTTGCCCAGGCGCTCGACCACCCACTCCTCGCCCTGCGCGACCAGGCGCACGCCCTTGGCGATGGTGACGACGACGAAGATCAGTACGGCGATTGCGATCGCGAGTCCTTCGGACATGAACATTTCCCTTTTCTGCTTGGTATTTCCGTGCGTCAGGCTTTCGCCACCTTCACGTAGCTGCCCTCGACGCTGAGCACCCGCACCCGCTCGCCGGCGGCGATCGCGACCTCGGCCACGCAGGCCCATTCCTCCGCGCCCAGCACCGGGCGCTGGAAGCGCACCTTGCCGCGCTCGAAGGGCGCCACCGCGCTCACCAGCAGGCCGATCTCGCCGATCACCTCGCCGGCCGCGGTGCCGACCAGGGTCTTGTGCTGCGAGCGCCTGAACACCCGGAACCACAGCACCGTCATCGCCACCGAGGCCAGCACCCACAGCCCGATCTGCGCGCTCAGCGCCAGCCCCGGCGCCACCAGCAGGGCCAGGCCGACCAGCATCGCACCGAAGCCGAACCAGATCACGAAGAAGGCGGGCACGGCGAGCTCCAGCAGCACCAGCGCGAGGCCGGCGATCTCCCAGTGCCACCATTCGAGGGTCATCACGTTGTCCATGGCCGGACTTTAGCGCAGCTCGACGCGAAGGGGGATTGCCGCTGCTGCTGCGGCCGGCGCGTGCACGCGATCGAGCAGTGGGAAAGCTGTGACTGGCGCCGGCAGCGGATTGTGGATAAGTCCGTCCGACGGCGAAGCGGGGATTTTCATCAACAAAGCATCCTGCGGTTACGGAGGGGTTCGTGCACCGGGTTTTGAAGTGCACAAGCATCTGTTTCAAATGGACTAAAAGGCCTTATCCACAGAAACGGGCGCTACATGATCTTTATGATCTTTTAAATCTTTAAAAAACTTGTGTACACCAAAAGCGCCAAGCTCCGGAGCACTGTGGGAGCGGCGGCAGCCGCGATCTGCCTCACCAAAAGATCACCTTCATCGAAGGCAAACGATTCGCGGCTGCCGCCGCTCCCACTGGAAAAGGGCGGACTCAGAACGGCGGATCGTCGGCGGCGACCGTGGCCGGCTTGTCGGACTGCAGACGCGGCAGTTCGGCAGTGACGGCGCCCGTTTCCACCGGCGCAGACGCCAGCTCGCCGCCCAGCGCCGCCACCACTGCGGGCAGCAGATGGGCGAGCTCGCCGGTCATCAGCGCGAACTCGGCGTTGAACAGCGCCTCGGCGTCGTCCTTGTCGCCTTCGCCGATCTGGTCGCGCACGATGTCGAGGAAGTCGAGGCGCTTGATCTCGAGCTTCTCGGTAAGCACGAAGCTGATGCGGTCGTCGAAGGTCAGCGCGAGTCGCGTCGGCAGCTTGCCGGCCTCCAGGTGACCCTTCACGTCGTCACCTTCGAGCGGATGGCGCGCATAGCGCACCGCCGCCTTGTCCTCGGCCACCGAGCGCAGCTCGCAGTCCTGGTCGATCGTGAAGCCCTCCGGGGCCTCGCCACCGGCCAGCCAGGCGGCCATCGCGGAGGTGGGGGACAGCTCGGTACGCAGCAGCGTCAGCGGCAGGCTGTCGAGGGTGTGGCGCAGTTGCTCGAGCATGTCCTCGGCCTTGCTCTGGCTGCCGGCATCGACGACCAGCCAGCCATTGACCGGGTCGATCCAGGCGAACATGCGACGGCGGCGGGTGAAGGCGCGCGGCAGCAGCTCCTGGGTGACCTGCTCGCGCAGCTCCTTCATCTGCTTGCGGCCGAGCTTGTAGCCCTGCTGCTCGGCCAGCTCCTCGGCGCGCTCGTCGGCTTCCTGCTTGACCACGGCGGAAGGCAGCAGGCGATGCTCGAAGCCGAGGCAGATCAGGAACTGGCCGCCCACGGCGTGCACCAGCACCTCGTTACCGAGCGGCGACAGCCAGCCGCGGCTCTCCATGTCCTGGCTGCCGCAGGGGTGGAAGGGCTTCTTGGCGAGCTGTTCCTCGAGGCGCTCGGCCGTCATGTCCCAGTTGGCGGGCAGGCGGTAGATCTGCAGATTCTTGAACCACATGTCGGGGGTGTTTCCTGTTGGTGAAATTGAAAAGCAGGGCCTTACTGCGCCAGCCCGCCCGACTCCGCGATCATGCGGATCACGCGCACGGTATCGACGTCGGACTGGTGATAGGCCGAGCGCACGAATTCGGCGTAGCGCGCGTCCTCGCCGCCCTCGGGCAGCGAGGTGTGGTAGGCGAAGCGCAGGAAGAAGGCGCCCGGCTCGGGCTCCTCGATGGTGATCGTCAGGCTGCCGCCGGCGTGCTGGGCGTTGGCCTCGGATTCGAAGCGGATCCAGCGCAGCGGGGCGAAGGTGACGCGGTCGCGGATGACGGCGTGGCCGAAGTGCAGGTCGCGCACCAGATGGCTGTCGCCGCGCTCGACGATGTTGCAGGCCTCGAGGCCGGGCAGGAAGGCGCGGGCGTCCTCGGCCCGGCACAGCAGGCCGAACCAGAGCTCCTCGCGGCTGAGCTGCGTCAGCAGCGGGTTGGCGAGATCATTGACCTCGATCAGGTGTTCGAATTTCAAGGCTTTCTCCTGAACGGGCAGGGCGGCAGTTTACCCGCTCGCACCGCGGGCCGGGATACCATGCGCTCCATGCAACTCGAACGCCTCCTCCATGCCCAGGGTTTCGGCAGCCGCAAGGAATGCCGCGCCCTCATCCGTGCCGGCTACGTCAGCGTCGCCGGCGAGCCCTGCGACGACCCCAATGCAGAATTCGACCCCGGCAGCCGCGATGGTTCGCCGGGGCTCGAGTTCAGCGTCGATGGCGAGCCCTGGCGTTTCCGCGCCCAGGCCTACGTCGTGCTGCACAAGCCCGCCGGCTACGAATGCTCGCAGAAGCCGACCTTCCACCCCTCGGTCTTCACCCTGTTGCCGCCGCAGCTGCTCAACCGCGGCGTGCAGTGCGTGGGCCGGCTGGACCAGGACACCACCGGCCTGCTGCTGCTGTCGGACGACGGCCAGTTCATCCACCAGTGGAGTTCGGGCAAGAAGCGCACGCCCAAGGTGTATGAGGTCACGCTGAAGCATGCGGTGGAGCAGGATTTCGCCGACACGCTGGTGGCCGGCGTCGAGCTGCACGACGAGCCGGCACCGATCGCTGCCGCGGCCTGCGTGCTCACCGGCCCGACGACCTTGCGGCTCACGATCTGCGAGGGCAAGTACCACCAGGTCAAGCGCATGATCGGCGCCGCCGGCAACCGGGTGGAGGCCCTGCACCGCAGCCGCGTGGGCGGGCTGGACCTGCCGGGTGAACTGGCGCCGGGGCAATGGCGCTGGCTGGAAGCCGAGGACGTCGCGCGCCTGGCCGATTTCGCCTGAAGCAGTCGCCCTCAAGATCCTGTTCGTCTCACTGTGGGAGCGGCGGCAGCCGCGAAATCGCCGCTCCCGTCGAAAGCGCTCCGATCCATCCACGCGCTGCGATCGCGGCTGCCGCCGCTCCCACAGGGGCAGGTCAGCTGCGCAGCCGGGTCAGAAGCGCATCTCCAGATTCACACCGACGCCCCACGACCGATCGCGCTCGCGGTCCTCGCGCTGCGGCCAGTAGTGGCCGACGATGAATTCGCCGATCAGCCAGTCGCGATACACCGGCTGCGTCCATTTCATCCGCACGCCGTACTCGTCGACGTTCTCTTCCGCGCCGGTCTCGCCGGTCACCACCATCTCGCCCGACAGCACGCGGTCGTCGCCGTAGCGCTTGAACAGCCCCAGGCTGCTGCCCCAGGCGAAATCGTCGGTCTTTTCCGAAATCGTCGTGGAGTTCTGCCATTGCAGCGCCAGCGTCGGCGTGAAGGCGTGGGCGTAATCGAACGCGGTGGTCGAGCCGAACTTGTCCTTGGTATTCCAGAAGATCGTCTCGCGGAATTCGATGCGGTCCTGCGCGCTCAAGTCCCACTGCTTGCGGTAGCGCGCCTGGGTGTAGAACTTCAGCCCCCCGCGCACGCCGACGCGAAAATCGATGTTCTTGCGCAGGGCTACGCCGACGCCGGCGAAGCCGGTCTGATCCTCGCGCCGGCGCTCCTCCAGCAGCAGCTGCTCGCGGGTGAAGGCCTCGGCCTGGTCGGTCAGCAGCTCGCGCTCGTTCTGGCGCCCGACGAAGAAATAGGAGGCCTTGTCGCGCAGGTTGGGCAGGTCGAAGCGAGCACGGAAGCGCACGCTGGTGTTCCAGCCCTCGTCCTGCCGCCACGTGTTACGCAGGCCGAGGCGGCCATGCGTGACCTTGCCGCCGTCCTCGAAGGGCCGATCGCCGAACCAGTCGTTCACCGTCTCGCCCAGCTAAAGCGAGAAACCCCGCACCTGTGTGCGCGTCGTGTCGAGAACGCCTTCCTCCTGCGCCGCCTCGGGACTGACTGGATTAGGCGCGGGTTCGGCCGCGCTGGCGAGCGGCACGGTCAGGCTCAAGAGCAGGGCTAAGGCGTGTGGTCTTGCCACGGTGTGACTCCCTTCGGTTGCAGCGCCGGGACTGCAGCATGAATGTTCGCGCTCGGTCTGCCGTTCTGCTTATGCCGGCATGTTGTATGTCGGGGGATTCTAACCGCAAGGCGGAAGGCCTGTCCGATGCCCGGCGCGGGTTCGGGTTTGTTCTTCTGTTTTTCTATTGATTTAAATAACAAAGAAGTTAACAGTGCGCGAAAATCTGTGGATAAGTGCAGCGAGCTCAGGCTTCACGCCGCATCCGGCCGCGTAAGAACAGGTTGATAAGGCGCTTGGCGAGCTGTGCGCGCTTTGTCCATGGTTTTAGGCTCGGCGCGCTTGAGCGCCCTTGTTCACATGTTGTCCCGCAGCTTTGCCCAGGATTGTTCAGTCGATGATGGATTCAGTGCCCGGATCGCGCCCCAGGTGGGAGATCTTCTGCCAGGTTGTGGATAACTTTGGGGATATCGGCGTGTGCTGGCGCCTGGCAAGGGATCTGGCCCGGCGCGAGCGTGCCGGCGTCAGGCTGTGGGTCGATGACTGGGCGGTGCTGGCGCGCCTGTGCCCGGCCGCGGCGGGGATCGATCCGGCGCGGGGCGGCGCGGTGGATGGGGTGGAACTTCGCCACTGGACGCCGGCCTTCGTTCCCGCCGAACCGGGCGAGATCGTGATCGAGGCCTTCGCCTGCGAGCTGCCGCCGGCGCAGCTCGAGGCCATGGCGGCGCAGGCGGTGGCGCCGGTGTGGATCAACCTCGAGTACCTGTCGGCCGAGGACTGGGTGGCGGGCTGCCACGGCCTGGCCTCCCCGCACCCGCGCCTGGCGCTGGTCAAGCATTTCTTCTTTCCCGGTTTCGATGCCGACAGCGGCGGCCTGCTGCGCGAGACCGACCTGCTGGCGCGGCGCGACCGCTTCCTCGCCGGGCCGCAGGGGCGCGCCGCATGGCGCGCGGCGCGCGGACTGCCGGCGACGGAGGACGAAGGCCTGGTCGTGTCGCTGTTCGCCTACGAGCAGCCGGCGCTGGGCGCGCTGTTCCGCGTGTGGGCGCAGGCGCCGCGCCCGATCCATGTGCTGGTGCCGGTGTCGCGCGTGCTGCCCGACGTCGCCGCGGCGCTCGACTGCGCCCTGCCCGAGGTCGGCGCATGCATCCGGCGCGGCGCCCTGTCGGTGCAGGTGCTGCCCTTCACCGACCAGGCGGGCTACGATGAACTGCTGTGGGCCTGCGACCTCAATTTCGTGCGCGGCGAGGATTCCTTCGTGCGCGCGCAGTGGGCGGCGCGGCCCTTCGTGTGGCAGATCTATCCGCAGGCCGACGCCGCGCATCACGACAAGCTCGACGCCTTCCTCGCGCGCTATCGCGATCGGCTGCCCGCTGCGCCCGCCACCGCGCTGGCGGATTTCTGGGGTGCCTGGAACGGCTGCGCACCCGGCGGCCTGACCCCGGCCGCGGCTTGGCCGGCCTTCGCCGCCGCCCTGCCGGCGCTCGCCGCACATGCGCGCAGCTGGTGCGAGGCCCAGGCCGGGCTGCCCGACCTGGCGAGCCGCTTGACAAAATTCTGTTCCCACATCAAGGGCGCCCCGGGGTAGAATCGCGCGCTAATTTTTTCAAGGACATGCGGCCACGAGCCGCGTCGATCAATTCAGGAAACAGCATGAAAACCGCTCAGGAACTCCGCTCGGGCAACGTCATCATGGTCGGCAGCGACCCGCTGGTGGTGCAGAAGGCCGAATACAACAAGTCCGGCCGCAACGCCGCGGTCGTGAAGATGAAGTTCAAGAACCTGCTCACCGGCGCGCCGTCGGAAGCGGTGTACAAGGCCGACGACAAGTTCGAGGTCGTGGTCCTGGACCACAAGGAAGTGACCTACTCCTACTTCGCCGACCCGATGTACGTGTTCATGGACGCCGACTACGAGCAGTACGAGGTCGAGGCCGACAACATGACCGACGCCCTCAAGTACCTCGAGGACGGCCTGCAGTGCGAGGTGGTGTTCTACAACGGCAAGGCGATCTCGGTCGAACTGCCCAACAGCGTGGTGCGCGAGGTCGTCTATACCGAGCCGGCCGTCAAGGGCGACACCTCGGGCAAGGTCATGAAGCCGGCCAAGATCAGCACCGGTTTCGAGCTCCCGGTGCCGGCCTTCGTCGAGATCGGCGACAAGATCGAGATCGATACCCGCACCGACGAGTACAAGAACCGCGTCAAGTAAGCGCGCGTTCCGCAGATCGAAAGAATGGGCCCGCAAGGGCCCATTTGCTTTCCGGATGTTGCAGCGTGAAAACCCCGGCTTGTTTTCGGTGTCGGATGCCGTAACCTCGTGCCTCGATCATTCTCCGTCCAAGTCTGCGCCGAACCTCATGAAAGCATTCCGCCCCCTCCTTGCTGCCCTCGGCCTGAGCCTGCTCGCCGCCTGTTCGCCCGAGCCCCCGGCGCAGCAGGCGCCCAAGGCGGCCGAACAATCGCGCGAGGACGCCAGGGCGGCAGGCCGGGAGGCGGTCGAGGCCGCACGCGAGGCGGCACAGAAGGCGGGCGAGGCGGCGAAGAAGCTCGGCGAAGCCGGCGCGGCGGCGGCGCAGGCGGTGGTCGAGACGACCGAAGAGAAGATGCGCGCAGGCGTCGACGCCGCGGCCGAGGCCGGCAAGGACGAGACCGTGCGCGACGCGAAGGAAGCCGCCGAGCACGCGGCGCAGCGCATCGCCGAGGCGACGCGCGACGCCGCGCAGCGCCTGAAGGAAGTCGGCAAGGGCGCGATCGAGAGCGTGCGTCCGAAGGCGGACGACGCCGGTGCGGCCACCGAGCAGGCGCCGGCACCGGTCGAGGAGCGCACTCCCGAAAGCCCGCCGGCCAGCGACGCGGCGCGCTGAGTGTCGGTGAAGACCTCGCCGCGAGCGGGATCGAATGCAGGGCACGCGCAGGCGCTGCCGCAATCGATCCACGCCGGGGCGCCGATGCACACCCTGTGAGCCCCGAAGCCGGTGGGCGGGGCTGGCGAGCATGCGTTTCCTGATTCTGTCCCGCGTCCTGCTGCTGTGCTGCCTGTTGTCGTCGGCGGTCTTCGGCGCCGCGGCGCGGGCCGAATCGGTTCCGGGCGCAAGGGCCGGGGCTGACGCGGGCGCCGCAAGCCCCGTACTCGAAGTCTATGTGCGCGAGGGCTGCCCGCACTGCGCCGACGCCAAGCGCTTCCTTTCGGAACTGGCCACGCAGCGGCCCGGCCTCGCGATCGCCTATCGCGAGGTGGACCGCGACCCGGCCGCGCGTGATGCGCTGATCGACATCAGCCGCGCGGCCGGCGCCTGGCCGCCTGGGGTGCCGACCTTCGTGCTCGGGTCGCGGGTGCTGGTCGGTTTCGACGACGCCGAGCACACCGGTGCCGAGCTGGTGCGACTGCTCGACGAGGCTGCGCCGAGGGCGCCGCCCGATACGGTGGAGTCCGGCCTGTTCGGCACGCTGAAGGCGAGCGAGCTCGGCCTGCCGCTGTTCACCCTCGCGCTCGGCCTGCTCGACGGCTTCAACCCGTGCGCGATGTGGGTGCTGCTGTTCCTGCTGTCGCTGCTGGTGCGCTTGAAGGATCGCCGGCGCATGGCGATGGTGGCCGGCACCTTCGTCCTCGCCAGCGGCGCGGTCTATTACGCCTTCATGGCGGCGTGGCTCAACGTGTTCCTTTTCGTCGGCATGAGCGAGGCGCTGCGCGTCGGCCTCGCGGCCCTGGCGATGCTGATCGGCTTCATCAACGTCAAGGATTTCTTCGCCTTCCGCCGCGGCGTGTCGCTGTCGATCCCGGACTCTGCCAAGCCGGGCCTCTACGCCCGCGCGCGGGCGATCCTGAAGGCGGAGTCGCTGCCCGCCTCGCTGGCCGCGGTGGCGGTGCTGGCGGTGGTGGTCAATTTCGTCGAGCTGCTGTGCACCGCCGGACTGCCCGCGATCTATACCGCGGTGCTGACCCAGCACGATCTGTCGCCGCTCGCGCACTACGGCTACCTCGGCCTGTACATCCTCGCCTACATCGCCGACGACGCGCTGATGGTCGGCGCCGCGGTGCTCGCCCTGGGCAGCGGCAAGCTCGACGAGCGCGGCGGGCGCCGGCTCAAGCTGCTGTCGGGTGCGGTGATGCTGGCGCTCGGGCTGGTCATGCTGCTGCGGCCGCAGTGGCTGATGTAGGCCGCCGCGAGGATCGAAAGAACGCCACTGGCGCCGCGCGCTTGCGGGCGACCGCGCCCGGCATTGTTCGTCGCCCGGCAACGGTCTGCTCGCGCCGGCCCCCTTTATCCTCGGGCGCCAAACGGCGATCATCGCCGCCTTCCGTCCGTCCGCCCCGCGCATGAGCGATTCCGCCGCCTCCCTTTCCGCGTCCAGCAGCCGTGCCATCGTCGGCCAGCTGCTGCACCACGCCTGGCCGGTCCTGATCGCGCAGCTGCTGTCGATGACGATGATGGTCGCCGACACCATGATCGCCGGCCGCTACGGCACCGAGGACCTCGCCGGCGTCGCCATCGGCAGCAGCTACTACATCTCGGTGGTGATGCTGCTCACCGGCACGCTGCAGGCGGTGGCGCCCACCATCGCCCACCACGTCGGCGCGCGCCGCCAGGAGGCGATCGCGCCGGCGCTGCAGCAGGGTTTCTGGCTCGCACTGCTGCTCGCGGTGCCCGGCCTTGCGCTGATGCTCAACCCCGGCTGGCTGCTCGAGCTCGCCAGCGTGCCGCCCGAAGTGGCCGCCAAGGCCAGCGACTACCTCGCCGCCACTGCGATCGGCCTGCCGGCGCTGCTGCTCTATCGCACCTTCTACGCCTTCAACAACGCCGTCGGCCGGCCGCGGGTGCTGATGGCGATCAGCGCGATCGTGATGTCGGTGCACGTTCCGTTGGCGTGGGCGCTGACCAACGGCGCATTCGGCCTTGCGCCGCTGGGCGGGATGGGGTGCGGGCTGTCGACCGCGATCGTGAACTGGCTCGCCTGCACTTGCGGGCTCGCCTACCTGGTGCTGAACCCCGCCTACCGGCCCTACCGGCTGTTCCACGCCTGGCAGCCGCCGCAGCGCAAACCACTCGGGCAACTGCTGCGCCTCGGCCTGCCGATGGGGATGTCCACCTTCATCGACATCAGCTCCTTCACCTTGATCGCCATCCTCGCCGCCCGTCTCGGCACCGAGACCGTGGCCGGCCACCGCGTCATCGCCAATTTCACCGGCATGATCTACATGCTGCCGCTGTCGCTGTCGATCGCCACCATGGTGCTGGTCGGGCAGTCGGCCGGCGCCCAAGACTGGCGCCGCGCCCAGCGTACCGCGCGCCTGGGCATGAAGCTGGCGCTCGGTTTCGCGCTGCTGATCGGGGCCCTGCTATGGGTGCTGCAGAAGCCGCTGGTGGCGTTCTCGAGCGCCGACCCGGCGGTGCAGGCGGTGGCGCTCGGACTGGTCGTCTGGCTGTTGCTCTACCAGGCCTTCGACGCCCTGCAGACGGTGGCCGCCCACGCGCTGCGCGGCTACAAGGTCACCCTGCTGCCGATGGTGGTGCACACCTTCTGCTTCTGGGGCATCGGGCTGGCCGGGGGCTACTGGCTGAGCTTCCATGCGCCCTGGCGGGTCGACGCGCCGTCGGTGGCCGGCTTCTGGCAAGCCTGCGTGCTGGCCACGCTGGTGGCGACCGTGCTGTTCGGAACCATGCTGCGCCGGGTGGCGAAGCGGCATGTGCGCGAGGTGGGCACTGCATAGCCTTGCAGCCTTGGGCGGTGGTCGGCGACTGCGTCGTGTATCGTCGTCGGCTGCATCTGCCCGCCATGCTGAAGTCGGGCGGAAGGCATATGGCTTCAGTCCGAGCCGCGACGCCACACCGCGGCTAGCGCGCCGAGCTTCTGCCAGGCCGACAGGCGCTCGTCCGACACCGCGTCGAGGAAGTCCGACAGGCGCTTGGATTTCACCATCGTGTACATCGTCAGCCCGGTGGATACGACGAACACCAGCGCGAAATAAAGCAGGCGCTCGCTCAGCGGCGATTCCGCTTCGGCGAGCAGGTTCATGCCCAGAAAGCCGGTGGTGATGGTGCCGATCAGGCCGAAGATCGTCACCACCGTCAGCCGTACCACGGTGTTGGCCTGGCGGCGCAGGCTGTCTGCATCCAGGTAGCTGTTCATGTCGGCGGTGCGCTCCTTGACCTCGGCATAAAGGGCGTCGGTACCGAGATGCGTGGTGGTCATGCGGAACAGCGCGCGCGTCTGCGCCTGCTCGGCGATGTCGTGGAACCAGTAGCGGTGGGTGAAGCGCAGGAAGCCCTCGAAGCTGGCGCGGATCGCGCGCTTGAAGCGCCGCACGCTCGCCGGGTCGGCGACATGCAGACGCTTCAGGGCCTCGACGAGGCGCTCGGAGAACATCAGCAACGATGCCTTCTGGAAGTGCGCGATCAGGAACAGCAGGAAGTGCTGGTGGCGGAACTGCGCCAGCACGCCGCGCTCGCGGTCGGTGAAGTAGGCCGAGTGCGCATCGCCGACGACGACCAGCGCGTGGCCGCTGCACAGGTAGCGGGTGTAGGGCGCCGCGCCACCGGCGGACCAGAAGCGGTCGTAGCAATAGCGGCGCTCGAAATCGTCCAGATGCGGCGCGGCGTAGGGCAGCGCGCCACAATCTGTCCCATCCACCCCATCTGCCTTGTGTTCCCTGCCGGCTTCGGCCGGCCCCGCGCCGGTGACCAGGCCGAGGCGCACGAAGTCGTTGCGCGTCAGCGCACGCGGATCGTCGACCGCGAGGTAGGCGGCCAGCGGCATGCGGTGATATTCGATCTGGCGGTAGCGCAGCACGCCGCCCTGCTCGGCGTAGGCGCTCGCCAGCGGCTGCATCAGCCAGGCCCAGTGCGCGGCGATGCGCGGCGCCCGATGGCGGCTGACGTGGGTCATGAACGCGGTGCGCTCGTGCGCATCGGTCTGCGCCAGCACGCTGCCGTCGCGGCCGATCCATTCGGCGGTCGACAGGCTGTGCAGCGCGCGGCCATCGGCGTTCCAGCCCGAAGGGTAGGCGCGCCCGGCGCGGTACATCAGCTCCTGCACCTGGGACAGCGGCATGTCGTTGCCGGCGACCTCGACGTTCAGGATCACCACATCGACGTCGAAGAAGAAGTACAGATGCACATGCACCACGTCGAGCGTCACCGGCGTGTCGCCCTCGCGCGCGGCGACACGCACGCCGGCAATGTCGCGACGCCGGAACACGCGCATCGGCGGGCCGGCATCGGCGTCCGAATCATCGCGGCGCAGGCGGCCCTCGCCGTACAGGAACTGCTGCACGTAGGGCAGGAAGGTGACGAACTCGGTGTAGTGGCGTTCCTGGAAGACGCTGCCCGCCAGCTCGGCATCGTGCTCCAGCTCGCGCCACGGGCAGGCCTCGCCCATGGCGCGCAGGATCTGCCACGGTCGCTGCTGCGCGCCCGCGGTTCCCGCGACCGGCAGCAGCCGCAGCGGCCACAGCAGGGCGAGGCGGAAATGCTTCACCATCGGCTCGGTGACGGGCTCGGCCATGGCGGGTCTCCCTTCGCGGTCGGAATCTGTTGTGCGCGCAGTTTAGCGCCCGGCGGATGCGCTCGATGGCGTGGGAGGGGCTCAAGCGCCTCGGGCAGGCCTTGTGCAGTTCATGACCCCGCGTTCGACGCCGAGGCGATGCCTTCGCGCCAGAGCCAGATCGACGTGATCGCGAGCAGCAGGCCGGCTGCCGCACTGGCCAGGCTCAGTGCATCCCAGCCGGCAATGCGTGTGTCGCCGATGAGGCGCACGAGTAGCGGACCGGCGATCTGGCCCGCGGCAAAGCCGGTGGTCATGCGCGCCAGCAGCGGCGTCGGGTGCGCGGGCATGCGCTCGCGCGCGAGTTGAAGGCCCGCCATGGTGGTGACCATGAAGGTCCCACCAACCAGGACCGCCGAGGCCGCCAGCACCCACAAGGCCGGCTGCAGCAGCGGCAGCAGGGTGCCCACCGCCATCACCCCCTGCGCGATCGCCCACACCTTGCGGCGCGACCAGCCGTGCAGCCGGTGCGCCGCGAAGGCCACGGACAGCACCGCCGCCATGCCGAAGATGGGCCAGGTGAGCCCGAACATGAGCGGGTCGGACACCAGTTGCCGGGCCATCGTGGGCAGGAAGGTCGCGGGGATGATGTAGCCGAAGCCGAACGCGCTGTAGCACAGGACCACCCCCAGGTTCCCACTCGCGACCGGGGGCGCTGGGGGCCGCGGCACGCCCGCCACGCCGGCAACCACGTCGACAGGCTGCCGCGGCAGACGCCGCATGACATCTACGGCGCCCACGGTGGCGAGCAGCCCGAGCTCCACCCACAGCACGGCCGCCGCCTGCACGCCGCCCAGCCAGGTCAGCACGCCGGTTGCCGCGATCCCCAGCCCCACCCCCGTGTAGATCCATCCCCCCATGGAGGTCGACTGCCGACGCGCCAGCTCGGGCAGGCACCAGCTACTGGCGCACACCAGAACCCACGCGCTGAAGACGCCTGCGCTGCCACGGAGCGCCATGCCCACCCACGGCAGCGAGGCGTTGCCCAAGGCCATTGCCAGGGTGGTCGCGGCGACGCCGACCAGCCCGACTTGCAAGCCCTGCCGCGGGCTGCGCGCAAACCACGAAGCGCTGATCGCGCCGAGAAGGTAACCGACGTAGTTCGCGGTCGCCCATTCCGTCCCGGTCACGGCATCCAGGCTGCCGTCGCGCACCATCAGCGGCATCATCGGCGTGAATGCGAAGCGACCGATACCCATTGCAATGGCGAGCGCGACGAGGCCGATGAAGACGACCGATCGGGGCGAGCGGGAGGATGAAGCGTCGGGTTCCATGGCGAGATTAGACTCCGATCGGGGCGAGGACGGAACGCTGCGCTGACGATGGTTGCGAGTGCCCCTGAAATCGCCGGGCGGGCCGGACAGACGATCGCGCGCCAGTTCCTGCTGCGCCCGCTCGCCGGCGACCGCCGCATGTCCTTGCATGCCCCCGCCGCGTGGCCTATACGTGTGTCCTGAAGAACCCGCCTTGCTCCGGCCCGATCGCAAGGCTCCCCGACCCACAACGCGGCACTCGCCGGAAACGGACCCATGGACAAACTCAAGCTTACCTATTTCGACTTTTCCGGCGGACGGGCTGAGCCCGCACGGCTGGCCCTGCACCTCGGCGGAATTCCATTCGAGGACAACCGGTTTGCGTTCGGTGATTTTGCCGAGGTGCGCAAGACCACACCGCTGGGCCAGGTGCCGACGCTTCACGTCAATGACGTGCAGGTCACCCAGAGCGACGCAATTACGCGCTATGCCGGAAAGCGGGCCGGGCTTTACCCCGACGACGACCTTCAGGCCCTGTTCTGCGACGAAGTGATGGGCGCACTGGAAGACATCAACTTCAAGCTCGGGGAGACCTTCGGCATGACCGGGGATGCGCTGAAGCACGCCCGCGAGGCCCTGACGGAGGAGGTATTGCCGCGCTATCTGCGCTGGCTGCAGCACCAGCTCGAAGCCCACGGCGGCGAATTCTTTGCGGACCGTCGCCTGACCGTCGCCGACCTCAAGGCCTTCGTCATGCTGCGCTGGCTTGGCTCCGGCAAGCTGGACCACATCCCAGCCGACCTGGTCGAGACCGTGGCGCCGAAGCTCGCGGCCTTCGTCGACCGGATCGCGGGGATTCCTGCCATCGCCGAGTATTACGAGTCGCGCCGCGCATCCTGATCCGGGTCGTTGTCGATGTCGGCACGGATGCGTCGCCGGCATTGGCGGCGGACCGTGATCACACGATGGCCGGTGCTGGCTCAGTGCGCAGGCGCGTCACGGTGGGCGCTCGGGCACTGGGGAGGTAATGCGTCCGAATGGGGGGCTGTTCGTTTCGGTGGCCTTTTCGGCCTGACACGACGCTAACGGACTGCCTCAGCCTGCGATCAACGGCAGCTATACGGAAGCGGTTTCCAATAGCGGGACCCGGCCATAATCTGCTGTTCGGACGCAAGGAGTCCCCGCCGCTCGAGCGACCGCTTCAAATCCCATTGCCGACAGTCAGTGATAAAGCAAAAATGAGAATTTTTACCGGACGCAGAGATGTGGCGGCAGTCAAAAAGAGAGCAAGGCCACTAATCCGAAAACCCTCATACCGTGCGGAAAAGATGAATCGAATGACGAAAGAGATGCGCTATGTTCTTATGTTTATCGCGACCTTTGTAAGTGCGATTTATTATTTCTCGTACAAGGCTGAAAAACAATTTAGTCGAATTGAAACCGTCCTTATGGGAGAGAGCTTCCTGCAAATGCCAATTGACAGCAGTCTTCCTCATCGTTGGATCAACATAGCTTGGCGTCACATAAGTCTGAACGACGGAGAGGCTAGAGCCAAGAGAGACTTGGATAGAAGGGAGGTCAAGTATTACCTTCATGGATTGGCGTCAACAAAGTATCTGGCTCAGGAAAAGAGAGATCTGGCTGAGAAAGGAATTGATTTGGTACTGTCCGGCTGCGGAATTGGAACGCCAGAATATATCCAGAACATGCGCTATAACAAATTTATTCAATCCGAAACATCGTTGAATATTGAATATATTCTTCGAGGGGCTAGTCGCAAATTTTATTCAAGTCATCCAAAAATTTAGAATGATCCATAGCATCGAGCTTGATGAATATAACGCTGACGGACGACAGCTTATGGCTCTGGAGTTAGATAACAAAGACCAGTAAGAAACTTGTCAGTAGTTGTTATATGAACAAACGGAAAGGGTCCGTTTCCCCCAAGTCCCGTTCTGATGCTCAGAAAGGTGTGCTGCTGGTATCCAGTCGCGTATCGGTCACGCCAGATAAGCTGGTAGTTGTCAAGCTGTGGCGCGTTTGCTTTCGCGACATCAGGCTGCCCGGGAGGAAATAGAGTTTCTGCCGAGGCATGTCCCCTCTTCTTGAATACTATCAATCCGGTATCCCTGTGAATTGAGAACTCCGCATCGATGTATGCTGATATAGAAGAATCACCTTGTTTTATTTTCCCGGTTCCTTGTTCTGCATAAACGCCATCTAGGTACTTGCATTTATAATATTGGACATTGGGGCTTGCGGTGGCGGGCGCGCAGACAGCCATGAAGAGTATAATTAAGAACCTATTTCTGGTCGAGTTGCTGATGCTTTTCATTCTTCATCTCGCGAAAAAGTTTGGAAAATCATTATTTTTGCGCCCCGCAAGCAAGGAAGTTCGGCATTCATAACGATATGCTACCTTAACGCGACGCTCCTGCTTTTGGAGTATGTTATTTCAAGAAATTGGCTATGATGCTTTCGGTCAGGACGGACACGATATTGGAGCACAAGCGAAGAGGTCTGGTTGATACGTTGGGGGGATAAGGGGGTGCGATGCAGATCGTCTAGCGTTCCCGGACTTTGCCGATGTAGCGGAATTTCCCCGTGCGTTCTAAGCGGATCTCAAGATTTCGCGCGTCCCTGCGCGACGATGTACTAATGAACGCGATCCGACATTCATCAGCCAAGAAGCGCTGCCTTCCTACATCGGTAGTGAGGTCGTGATTGGGAGCCAAGGTGCGGTCGAGATTGAGATGCCTAGCGAGGACGGACCGGCTCAAAGGTGAGGCACGGTGTGTCCGCAAACGTCTACGCAAATCAGAACTGATGCCGACCTTGAGTGCTATCCCAGTCATAGTCCATATTTGGTAAATACCCGGTCCTGTCGGGACAGCCTTGCTTATCTCGTTGAAAGTGACTAGGGCTTCGAGTGTTGGAATATCTGCGGCCATAAAACGCTGGCGCGTAATATTCTCCGTCAGGATCGCCTCATCCTGTAGCAACTCTACAAGCGAGATTTGCTTGGAGGCATCTCGATCTATGAAGTCGGTAACGCGGTTGCAGACCCACGGGTCACTGAGCCCTTGTGTCGGATCGCATACGATGAGCTCTGGACAACACTCGGGAAACTCGGCTTCAGCATCATCAAGGATAAGGTAAGCGCTCACCTTTTTTTCACGCACGTAGTCCAGAATTCCCGCGTAGCGATCCTCTCCACGCGTGATACCGCTTACTCTTCGGGCCAATTTTGCTGGCAGCAATGCGCGGATGTCATCGAGCGTCTGCCCGTGGCGCCACGAGCTATGTACGACAATTTCGCAATCACTTTCTCTGACGCACTCCCAAAGGTAATCGGACCAGCAGAACCTTTGGTCACCTGTTAGAACCAGTTCCCCCTCTTTCTCCTGAAATTGGAGAAACTGTGGCGGGTGGAGTACGCCATCGAAGTCGATGAAGATGATCTTTCGTTCCATACGTCAACCGGGGAAAGTTGCCAGTCGAACTGAACAGTTCAGGAAACGGTGAGAAAGAACTCCGCCGGCTCATTCTTCTGCCACTTGGTGCCCGGCATCTCGCCTCCCTCTATACACATCGTACATACTACGGAGCAGCATGTTCGACCTGTAAGGGGTTAGCCTGCGGCGTAGTAGCTATGTTGCGCACCTTGAGTATATTGGAGCGAAGTTACGCTTTGGCAAGGAACTGCCCACAGCCTGGCGTGAGCAGTTCTACGTCGGCAGAACAGTTGCCGCCCTATCGGCCGATTTTGGCCGCCAGCTACTACTCACCAGTTTTCGGTGGTCGAATAGGGCGTACGACAGCTCCATTCAGAAGACTGCCGTTCACGCACGGTGTGCGCGAATGGCAGCAACGGGTCGGTAGCGGGAATTGGAGGTCCGAGTCAGCGGTCATCCTCTTTGAATATGACCGTGTACACCGCGCGACACCGGTCACGGAAAATCTGCGCCCCATCCCTCACGCACGGACTCGACCTAGCAATCCAACTTGCTCATCGCGAGCACCAATCGTCGATAACACGCCCCGACGGGAGCTCTGCCAGCGCCCCCTGGTGCTGACCGTTGGAGGCTTGTGAATTATATCCAAATGGATATAAATAAAAGATGAAGCTACTTCGGTTCCTCGGCGACTCGCTCAAATCCCTGCGGGAGTGTCCCGAGGATGCCCGGCATGATGCCGGCTACCAGCTTGATAAGGTGCAGCGCGGCGAGCAGCCGGACGACTTCAAGCCAATGCCCAGCATTGGCAAAGGCGTCGAGGAACTTCGAGGGTGGGACGACTCGGGCACATACCGCATGATCTAAACCGCACGCCTGGCCGATGCCGTCTATATGCTCCATGCCTTCCAGAAGAAGACGCAGGCCACGGCCAGGCGTGACGTGGAGCTCGCCCGGAAACGATACACCGACCTGATAAGAGGTGCCGAATGAGCAATGTCGAGACTTTCAGCAGCGTGTGGGACGCTGTTGCCGATACCCCCGCGCAAGCCGCCAACCTTCAAGCACGGGCCGAGTTGATGCGGCAGATCGCCCAGATCGTCAAAGCGGCCGACTGGACGCAGGCCGAGGCGGCCGAGCGCTGCGGCGTTACCCAGCCGCGCATCAATGACCTGCTGCGCGGGCGCGTGTCGCGCTTTTCGCTCGATGCCCTGGTGAATATCGCAACAGCCCTCGGGCGGCGGGTCCATCTGGAACTCGAGGTGGCCTAGGGGTTCCTCCGCAGGCCGCGGCGTGCAGCAAGAACAATCCATGGCCGTCGGTAACACCCTCCGACGGGAACCTTCCCCCCCTGGACATGAGTCCGAGCCCGATCCCCGCCTAAAATGGCGGCTCACGTCTCCGCCTCCCGCCCCATGTCCGTTTCCGACAGCCGCTACACCCCGGTCCACGCCCCCGCCTCGATCGCCGACGCCATCCGCATCCGCGGCGCGCGCCAGAACAATCTGCGCAACCTGTCGCTCGATCTGCCGCTCAACCGTCTGACCGTGGTCACCGGCGTGTCCGGATCGGGCAAGTCCTCGCTGGTGTTCGACACGCTGTATGCCGAGGGCCAGCGGCGCTACGTCGAGACCTTCTCGCCCTACGCCCGGCAGTTCCTCGACCGCATGGACAAGCCGCAGGTGGATCGGATCGAGGGTGTGCCGCCGGCGATCGCGATCGACCAGACCAACCCGGTGCGCACCTCGCGCTCGACGGTGGGCACGATGACCGAGCTCGCCGACCACTTCAAGCTGCTGTACGCGCGCGCCGCGCACCTGCACTGCCGCTGCTGCGGCAAGCCGGTGCGGCGCGATTCGGCGGTCAGCATCGCCGCCGACCTGCGCGCGCGCGCGGTGGCCGCGGGCGACCCGCGGCTGGTGGTGTGCTTTCCGGTGACGGTGCCGTCCAACTTCAGCGAGGAGGAGGTCACCGGCCTGCTCAACGCGCAGGGCTACACCCGCATCCAGGAACGCATCGCCGGCGCGGGCGCCGAAGGGCAGGACGTGCTGCAGGTGGTGCAGGACCGCTTCCGTGCGTCGAACGCCGAGGATGCGCGCCTGGCCGAGGCGCTGGAGACGGCGCTGGCGCGCGGCCATGGCCGGCTGTCGGTGTATGCGTCGGGCGAGGGCGTTAAGCCGGCGAAGGCAGGCAGGGCGGACGGCGCGCCGGGCGAGGCGGTGTGGCGCTATTCCTCCGGCCTGCATTGCGCGGACTGCGACATCCACTATTCGGAAGCGACGCCCGGGCTGTTTTCCTTCAACTCGCCGATCGGCGCGTGCGAGACCTGCCGCGGCTTCGGCCGGGTGATCGGGGTGGATTTCGGCCTGGTGGTGCCGGACGAATCGAAGACGCTGGCCGAGGGCGCGATCAAGCCCTGGCAGACCGAGAGTTACCGCGAATGCCAGGCCGACCTCGAGAAGATGGCGAAGAAGTACGGCGTGGCGATGGACATCCCGGTGCGCGACCTGCCGCCGGAACATCGCCAGTGGCTGTTCGAGGGCGACCCGAAGTGGAAGAACTGGGACAGCTCGTGGCCGCGCTACTGGTACGGCGTGCGCCACTTCTTCGACTGGCTGGAGACCAAGGCCTACAAGATGCACATCCGCGTGCTGTTGTCGCGCTACCGCAGCTACACGGAATGCCCGGCCTGCCATGGCGCGCGGCTGAAGCCGGATGCGTTGCTGTGGCGGCTGCCGGTGGGCGACCAAGGGCTCGCCATCCATGAGTTGATGGCCCTGCCGGTCGATCGCATCCGCGCGGCGGTGGCGGCGCTGCACATCCCGGGCGTGCCCGACGAGGCGACCGAGCTGGTGCTGGGCGAGATCCGCAGCCGCCTCAACTACCTGGCCGACGTCGGCCTTGGCTACCTGACGCTGGACCGCCAGTCGCGCACCTTGTCGGGAGGCGAGGTGCAGCGCATCAACCTGACCACCGCGCTCGGAACCTCGCTGGTGAACACGCTGTTCGTGCTCGACGAGCCCTCGATCGGCCTGCATCCGCGCGACATCGGCCGCATCCTCGGCGTGATGACGCGGCTGCGCGACGCCGGCAACACGCTGGTGGTGGTGGAGCACGACCCGCAGGTGATGGTCGCCGCCGACGAGCTACTGGAGATCGGCCCCGGCCCCGGCGAGCGCGGCGGCAACATCGTCGCGCGCGGCACGCCGGCCGAGATCGCCGCCAATCCGGACTCGGTGACCGGGCCCTGGCTGGCGGGCAGGAAGCGCATCGACGTCGATCGTCCGCCGCGGCCGGTCGATGCTGCAACGCCGCGTCTCAAGCTGGTCGGCGCGCGCCAGCACAACCTGCGCGATCTGACCGTCGGCTTTCCGCTGCAGCGCCTGACCTGCCTGACCGGCGTGTCCGGCTCGGGCAAATCGACGCTGATCCAGGACGTGCTGTTCCCGGCGCTGGCCAAGCATTTCGGCGAGGCGACTGAATCACCCGGTATTTTCGACAGTCTCGAGAATGTGGATAACTTGCGCGGCGTGGTCATGGTGGACCAGTCGCCGATCGGCAAGAGCTCGCGCTCCAACCCGGTCAGCTACGTCGGCGCCTGGGACCCGATCCGCGCCCTGTTCGCCGCCCTGCCCGAGGCGCAGGCACGCGGCTACACCCCCGGCACCTTCAGCTTCAACGCCGGCACCGGGCGCTGCCCGACCTGCACCGGCTCGGGTTTCGAGCATGTCGAGATGCAGTTCCTGTCCGACGTGTGGCTGCGCTGCCCGGACTGCGACGGCAAGCGCTACCGCCCGGAAATCCTTGAACTTCAATGGGATGGACGCTCGGTTGCGGACGTGCTCGAGCTGACCGTGCATGAGGCGCTCGACGTGTTCCGCGAGCATCCAAAGGTGCTCGCCGCGCTCGCGCCGCTCGCCGACGTCGGCCTCGACTACCTGCGCCTCGGCCAGCCGGTGCCGACGCTGTCGGGCGGCGAGGCGCAGCGCCTGAAGCTCGCCGGCCACCTCGCCGAGGCTGCGCAGAAGAAGACTGTACGCAAAGCCAGTGCTGTGGATAAGTTTGGGGGTAAAGCCGGGGACAAGACCGAGCCCGGCCTGCTCTTCCTCTTCGACGAGCCCACCACCGGCCTGCACTTCGAGGACGTCGCCAAGCTGCTCGGTGCTTTCGACAAGCTGCTGCAGGCGGGGCATTCGCTGATCGTGATCGAGCACAACCTCGACGTCATCGCCGCCGCCGACTGGATCATCGACCTCGGCCCCGAGGGCGGCGAAGGCGGCGGCGCGGTGGTGGTGGAAGGGCCGCCGGAGGCGGTGCGTGCCCACGAAAGCTCGCACACCGGCAGGGCGTTGCGCGACTACGCTGCGGCGCTGAAGGAAATAGGGGACAGACCCCGATTTCCTGCTGGAAATCGGGGTCTGTCCCCTATTTCCAGGCTCGTTGCGGCGGAACCGCGGGCCACCTACCGCCCGGTCGCCGCCCCCGCAATCGAGATCCGCCACGCCCGCGAGCACAACCTGAAGAACGTCAGCCTGCAGATCCCGCGCGACCAGTTCACCGTGATCACCGGCCTGTCCGGCTCGGGCAAATCCACGCTCGCCTTCGACATCGTCTTCGGCGAGGGCCAGCGCCGCTACCTCGAATCGCTCAACGCCTACGCCCGCCAGTTCGTGCAGCCCGCCAGCCGGCCGGATGTGGACGGCCTGTTCGGCATCCCGCCCACGGTGGCGATCGAGCAGCGCACCAGCCGCGGTGGGCGCAAGAGCACGGTGGCGACGCTGACCGAGATCCACCCCTTCCTGCGCCTGATGTACGTGAAGCTGGGCACCCAGTTCTGCCCCGACTGCAACGTGCCGGTCACGCCGCAGAGCTTCGAGGCCATCGTCGCCCAGATCCAGCGCGAGCTGCGCGGCGCCTCGGTCGAGGTGCTGGCGCCGCTGGTGGTCAATCGCAAGGGCCTGTACACCGACCTCGCCAAGTGGGCGCGCGGCAAGGGCCATGCGCAACTGCGCGTCGATGGCGAATACCTGCCCACCGCCAAGTGGCCGCGGCTGGACCGCTACAAGGAACACAACATCGAGCTGCCCACCGGCATGGTGGTGGTGCAGCCGGAGCACGAGGCCACGCTGCGCGAGTTCGTGCGCCAGGCGCTGGACATCGGCAAGGGCGTGATCAAGGTGTTGGAGATCGGCAAGCTTGGCGCGGCGCCCATTACCTTCTCCACCTTGCGCGCCTGCCCGAGCTGCGGCACCGGCTTCCCCGAGCCGGACCCGCGCCTGTTCTCGTACAACGCCAAGCATGGCTGGTGCCCCAAGTGCTACGGCACCGGGCTGAAAACCACGGCACGCATCGAGGACCCGGATGCGCTCGACCTCGGCGATGCGGACGAGGTCATCGTCAGCGACGAGCCCTGCCCGGAATGCGACGGCGCGCGCCTCAACCCGGTGGCGCGCGCGGTGCGCTTCCGCGAGCTGGGCCTGCACCAGCTCGCGGCGCAGCCGGTGGATAAGGCGGCCGGCTTCTTCTCCGATCTGGCGCTGAACGAACGCGAAACCGACATCGCCCGCGATCTGGTCAGCGAGATCCGCGGCCGCCTCGCCTTCCTGCAGCACGTCGGCCTCGGCTACCTGGCGCTCGACCGCGCCGCGCCCACGCTGTCGGGCGGCGAAGCGCAGCGCATCCGCCTGGCGGCGCAGCTCGGCTCCAACCTGCGCGGCGTGTGCTACATCCTCGACGAGCCGACCATCGGCCTGCACCCGCGCGACAACCGCCTGCTGCTCGACACGCTGGAGGCGCTGCGCGACCGCGGCAACACCCTGCTGGTGGTCGAGCACGACGAGGACACCATCCGCCGCGCCGACCACGTCATCGACCTCGGCCCCGGCGCCGGGGTGCGTGGCGGCCGGGTGGTGGCGGAAGGCCGCATCGACGACCTGCTGGCCGCGCCCGAATCCGCCACCGGCGAGTGTTTCCGCCATCCGCTGCAGCACCCGCTGCGTCCGCGCCGCGCGGTGGCGGGTGATCACCCCGCCATCCGCATCGAAGGCGCCAGCCTGCACAACCTGCGCGACATCGACGTGCGTATCCCGCTCGCCCGCCTGACGGTGGTGACCGGCGTGTCCGGCTCGGGCAAGTCCAGCCTGGCGCGCGACGTGATCCACGCCAACCTGCGCGCCCGCCTCGGCGATCCCGAGGCCACCCGCGCCCGCCGCCGCGGCCAGGCCCAGCCCGACGAGGTCGACCAGGCGCTGATCGGCTGCAAGGCCATCCACGGCTGGCAGCAGGTCGGCCGCGTGCTGGAGGTCGACCAGACCCCGATCGGCAAGACGCCGCGCTCCTGCCCGGCGACCTACGTCGGCTTCTGGGACGCGATCCGCAAGCTCTTCGCCGACACCTTCGACGCCCGCACCCGCGGCTGGAACGCCTCGCGC
>JARRBR010000167.1 GCA_029982755.1 Rhodocyclaceae bacterium | reverse complement strand
GCTCATCGAGGTGCGAAAGACCGACTGAGCCGCCGCCTTGTCGCCACCCACGATGGCCTTGCGCACGGCCTTGATCGCGGTACGCAGGCGGGAACGAAGGCTGGCGTTATGGGCGCGGGCCTTGGTCGCCTGACGGGCGCGCTTGCGAGCTTGTGCCGAGTTGGCCATAGATGTGAATTCCGTATTGGTGGTTCTAGAAAGTCCGCGATTATATTTGCCGCTCACGCCATATGCAAGACGTGCGACGCAAATATTTCCGCCGTGGCGAAGTCTCGCGCAGGCGCCGCTATGATGCGCGCTTCCCGACGAACGCGCGTCCGCCGGCGCCCCGCCCTCCGCCCCCCTCTCCGCCCTCTTCCACCGCATGAACCTCCTGCGCGCCCTCGCCACCGTCAGCGGCATGACGCTGCTGTCCCGCATCCTCGGCTTCGTGCGCGACTTCGTCATCGCGCGCGCCTTCGGCGCCGGCATGGCGACCGACGCGTTCTTCGTCGCCTTCCGCCTGCCCAACCTGCTGCGCCGCATGTTCGCCGAAGGCGCGTTCTCGCAGGCCTTCGTACCCATCCTCGCCGAATACAAGAACCGCCAGGGCGAGGACGCCACGCACACGCTGGTCAATCGCGTGGCGACGCTGCTCGGGCTGGTGGTCGCGGTGGTCGCGGCGCTGGGTGCGCTGGCGGCGCCGCTGATCATCTACGTGTCGGCGCCGGGCTTCTCCGGCGATCCGGGCAAGTTCGAGCTCACCGTGGAGCTCACCCGCATCACCTTCCCCTACATCTTCTTCATGTCGCTGGTGGCGCTGGCGGGCGGCGTGCTGAACACCTGGAGCCGGTTCGCGATCCCGGCCTTCACGCCGGTGCTGCTGAACCTGGCCTTCATCGGCATGGCGCTGTTCGCGGTGCCGTACTTCGATCCGCCGGTGCTGGCACTGGCGTGGGCGGTGTTCCTGGGCGGCGCGCTGCAGCTGGTGCTCCAGGTCCGTCCGCTGATGAAGATCGGCATGATGCCGCGCTTCGACCTGAACCTGTCCGACCCCGGGGTGCGCCGCATCATGAAGCTGATGGCGCCGGCCATCCTCGGTGTGTCGGTGAGCCAGATCTCGCTGCTGATCAACACCATCTTCGCGTCCTTCCTGGAGAGCGGCAGCGTGTCCTGGCTGTATTACGCCGACCGCCTGATGGAATTCCCCGCCGGCCTGCTCGGCGTGGCGCTGGGGACGATCCTGCTGCCGAGCCTGTCGAAGCTCCACGCCGACGACAAGGCCGAGGAGTTCTCGTCGCTGCTCGACTGGGGCCTGCGCCTGACCCTGATGCTGACCCTGCCCGCGGCGCTCGGACTGGCGCTGCTGGCGGTGCCGCTGGTGGCGACGCTGTTCAACTACGGCGCCTTCTCGGCCACCGACGTGATGCAGACCCGCAGCGCGCTGGTCGCCTACAGCGTGGGACTGACCGGACTGATCCTGGTGAAGGTGCTGGCGCCGGGCTTCTACGCGCGCCAGGACATCCGCACGCCGGTGAAGATCGCGATCATCACGCTGATCGCCACCCAGCTGATGAACCTCGCCTTCATCATGCCGCTGCGCCACGCGGGCCTCGCGCTGGCGATCGGGCTGGCGTCCTGCCTCAACGCGGCCCTGCTCTACCGCGGCCTGCGCAAGCGCAAGGTGTATGTGCCGCAGCAGGGCTGGGGCGTGTTCGCGTTGAAGCTGCTGGCGGCGCTGGCGGTGATGGGCGGCGTGCTGTGGTTCGCGAGCGGGCCGGCCGCGCTGTGGACCGAGATCGGCGGGCTGGCGCGCGCCGGCCGGCTGGCGCTGGTGGTGGGCGCGGGGGCGGTGGCGTATTTCGCGACCCTGTTCGCACTCGGCTTCCGCCTGCGCGACTTCCGCCGCCGCGGCGCCGCGTAGGGCCCGCTCAAGGCACCGGCGGCAGGGGGATCTGGTCGCTGCGCTGGGCGCCCGCGGTGAAGGCGCGGCAGTCGGCGAGGAACTGGCGGATCGCCGCGCTGTGATACTTGCCGCGGTGCCAGACGAAGCTGAAACGCCGGCGCAGGTCGAGTTCGGGCGTCTCCAGCGCCACCAGGCTGCCGCGACGAAAGGCGTCGCGCAGGGCCAGCCGCGACAGGCAGCCCAGCCCTAGCCCGCTTTCGACCGCCCGCTTCACCGCTTCGGTGTGTTCGAGCTCGAGCCGCGGCACGATGCCGCCCGGCCAGTGGCGCTGCGCGGCGTCGAAGGTGCCGCGCGTACCCGAGCCGCGCTCGCGCAGGATCCACGGCTGCCCGGCGATCTCGGCAAACTCCACGCTGCCGCGCCCGGCGAGCGGATGCTCCGGCGCGCAGAACACGACCAGCTCGTCCTCGACCCAGGTCTCGCCCTCGAGCTCGGCATCCACGATCTGCCCCTCCACCAGCCCGAGGTCGATCTCGTGGTGCAGCAGCATGCCGGCGATGGTCGCGGTGTTGTGCACCTGCAGGCGCACCCGGCTCTCGGGGTGGCGCTGCAGGAAGTTCGACACGATCAGCGGCAGCAGGTAGTTGCCGATGGTCAGCGTCGCGCCGACGCGCAGATTGCCCAGGCCGCGCTCGCCCCGCAGCAGCGCCTCGATCTCGGCCGCGCGGTCGAGCAGCTCCACCGCATGCGGCAGCAGCAGGCCGCCCTGGTCGTTGAGGCGCAGGCGCTTGCCATTGCGGTCGAAGAGCTGCTGGTCGAACTGGTTCTCCAGCTCGGCCAGTGCCGCGCTGGCGGCGGACTGCGACAGCGACAAGGCCTCGGCCGCGCGCGACACGTTCTCGCTGCGGGCGATCTCGACGAATACCTGCATCTGGCGGAGGGTGAATCGCATATCGATCCAGTCGTTAAGAGATATAAATAATATCCACTTTAACGCTAACAAAGGACGCCTAGAATCCGCTCATCCGCAATTCCGGCACTAACGGGAAACCTCATGAGCAGCCTGATCACCGAACGCGTCCTCAGCGTCCATCACTGGAACGACTCCCTCTTCAGCTTCCGTACCACCCGCGACCCGGGCCTGCGCTTCGAGAACGGCCAGTTCGTGATGATCGGGCTGGACGTGAACGGCAAGCCGCTGACCCGCGCCTACAGCATCGCCAGCCCCAATTACGAGGAGCACCTCGAGTTCTTCAGCATCAAGGTGCCGGACGGCCCGCTGACCTCGCGCCTGCAGCACCTGCGCCCGGGCGACCCGATCGTGGTCAGCAAGAAGCCCACCGGTACGCTGGTGCTGCACGACCTCAACCCCGGCAAGCGTCTCTACCTGCTCGCCACCGGCACCGGCCTCGCGCCCTTCCTGAGCGTGATCCAGGACCCGGAGACCTACGAGCGCTTCGAGAAGGTGGTGCTGGTGCATGGCGTGCGCTTCGTGTCCGAGCTGGCCTACACCGACTTCATCACCCGCGAGCTGCCGCAGAACGAATTCTTCGGCGAGCAGGTGCGCGAGCAGCTCATCTATTACCCGACCGTGACCCGCGAGCCCTTCCGCAACACCGGCCGCATCACCCACGTCATCGAATCGGGCCGGCTGTTCGCCGACATCGGCCTGCCCCCGCTCGACCCGGCGCACGACCGCGTGATGATCTGCGGCAGCCAGGCGATGAACAAGGACTGCTGCGAGCTGCTCGACGCGCACGGCTTCCAGATGTCGCCGCGCATCGGCGTCGCCGGCGACTACGTGATCGAGCGCGCCTTCGTCGAGAAGTGACCGCACAACCCTGAACCAGCTGCAGTCGCCAGGGCATGTGCCGCGCACGGCGTGCCCACCGGCAAACTTTTTGCGCATGCGGGGCTCGAACGACTCCCGACCCCCTCCTTCAGATGGAGCCCCGCATGCCTTCTTCCCTCTACGACATCCAGGTCGAACGCCTCGCCGGCGGCACCGCCACCCTGGGCGAATACGCCGGCAAGCTGCTGCTGATCGTCAACACCGCCAGCCAGTGCGGCCTCACCCCGCACTACGCCGGCCTCGAGAAGCTCTACCAGAGCTACAAGGACCGCGGCCTCGTGGTACTCGGCTTTCCCTGCAACCAGTTTGGCGCCCAGGAACCGGGCAGCGCCGAGGAGATCGCCACCTTCTGCGAAAAGAACTACGGCGTGAGCTTCCCGATGTTCGCCAAGATCGAGGTCAACGGCGACGGCGCGCATCCCCTGTACAGGTACCTCAAGCAGCACGCGAAGGGCATCCTCGGCACCGAGGCGATCAAGTGGAACTTCACCAAGTTCCTGGTCAGCCGCGACGGCCAGCGGATCGAGCGCTACGCACCGACGACCACGCCGGAGGAACTGGTGAAGGATATCGAGGGGATGCTGTAACGGAACGAAATGTGAGCAGGGGCCCGTTAGCGCGCACACCGATGCGGCGCGTGCAAGGCCCCGACACGATTCAAGGCGTCACAAGCTCGACCGATGGAAAGTACTGCCGGTATCTGCGCGGATCGCGCGTCAGAATCGGCCAGCCTTCGACCGCGGCATGCGCACCAATGAAGAAATCGGCCAGCACACTATTGCGCTGGCCGCCGTTCCGACGGTAGGCCACGAACGCCTTCCCCGCGAGAAAGAGCGCCGGCCTTGGGATCTCGCTGACTTCGACTCCGAAGTCGGTGACTGCCTCATCGAGCGCCTCGACCGTCGAGAAGGTGAGCGACAGTTCGGCATAAATGATGGGGTTGATCGCAAGGCGGTGCACTTGCGACTGCCGACGCAGCATCTCGATGGACCAATCGGCCCAGCGCGGCTCGTCTTCGAGCACGTCGATCAGGACGTTGGTGTCGACGAGCAGCATCAGTCGTCGCCACGCAGCAAGCCCATCAGGTCGTCCGTCCGCCATTTCACGTCGGCCTTGCCGCGCATGCGCTCGAAGCGGTCGTCCTCCCCGCGCCTCTCATCCGGACGCTTCAACACGACCTCACCGTCACGGTTGATGCGGAACTCGATCGGGCATCCAGGCTCCAGATGCAGCGCGTCGCGGATGTGCTTGGGGATCGTCACCTGCCCCTTGCTCGTCAGTGTGGTCTGCATGTCGATTACCTCCATGGCGCTTTTCTTACATGCGCATGCAGCGTAATACCCTGATCAGTTAGCCGCAAGCGCCGCGCGTGCCTGCCCACGCCCACTCGGGTAGACTCCCGCTTTTTCCGCCCCACCGAACACCCCAACGAGGTACCCGCAGTGGCCCAATACGTCATGTCGATGCTGCGCGTGAGCAAGATCGTTCCGCCCAAGCGTCAGATCATCAAGGACATCTCCCTCTCCTTCTTCCCCGGCGCCAAGATCGGCCTCCTCGGCCTGAACGGCTCGGGCAAGTCGACCGTGCTGCGCATCATGGCCGGCGTCGACAAGGACTACGACGGCGAGGTGCAGTGGCTCGCCGGGCAACGCATCGGCTACCTGCCGCAGGAGCCCGAGCTCGACCCGGCCAAGACCGTCAAGGAAGAGGTCGAGGCCGGCCTGGGCGAGATCATGGAGGCGCGCCAGAAGCTCGAGGAGATCTACGCCGCCTACGCCGAGCCCGACGCCGACTTCGACAAGCTCGCCGAGGAGCAGGCCAAGTACGAGAACATCCTCGCGACCGCCGGCAGCGACATCGAGAACCAGATGGAGATCGCCGCCGACGCGCTGCGCCTGCCGCCCTGGGACGCGGTGATCGGCAACCTGTCCGGCGGCGAGAAGCGCCGTGTCGCGCTGTGCAAGCTGCTGCTGTCCAAGCCCGACATGCTGCTGCTGGACGAACCGACCAACCACCTCGACGCCGAATCGGTCGAGTGGCTGGAACAGTTCCTCACCCGCTTCCCCGGCACCGTGGTGGCCGTCACCCACGACCGCTACTTCCTCGACAACGCCGCCGAGTGGATCCTCGAACTCGACCGCGGCCACGGCATC
>JARRBR010000042.1 GCA_029982755.1 Rhodocyclaceae bacterium | reverse complement strand
GCAGAAGCGACCCGGGGCGCGGGGGCGGCGGGCGGCACGACAGCGTGGTCCGCTGGCGCGCGGCCGGCTCAGGCCGGCTCGCGGCGGCGCTGGGCGCGTTCGATGCGCCTGACTTCGTCGCGGGTGTCCTTGAGCACCTCCTGCACGTAATCGAGATGCTCGGAGGCCTGCCGGCGGGCGTCGTCGGCGCGCCCGCCGACGATCGCGTCGTAGAGCGCCTGGTGCTGCGCCAGCAGCTTGTCGCGCACGCTGCTGCCGAGCGGCAGCATGCCGCCGATGTTGGTCACGACATTGTGCTCGAGCAGCTCGAACAGGCTGCGGATCGTGTGCAGCAGAACCGCGTTGTGGCTGGCCTCGGCGATCGCGAGGTGGAACATCGCGTCCGCGCGACCCTCCTCGGCGCGGCTGATCCGGCCCTGCTGCAGATAGCAGTCCTGCACGCGCTCGAAGGCCGCCTTCAGGCGCGCGCGGTCGGGTTCGGTGGCGCGCAGCGCGGCGTAATAGGCGCAGGCGCCTTCGAGCGTGTGGCGGAACTCGATGAGGTCGCGCTGGGCCTCGGGACGGTGCTCGAGCAGGTCCAGCATCGGATCGCGGAAGGAGGCGCCGAGCGCGGCGTTGACGAAGGTGCCGCCGCCATGGCGGCTCACCAGCAGGCCGCGCGCCACCAGCTTCTGGATCGCCTCGCGCACCGACGGCCGCGACACCCCGAACTCCTCGGCCAGCGCGCGCTCGGCGGGCAGGCGCTCGCCCGGTTGCAGGCTGCCCTCGAGGATCAGCGTCTCGATGCGTTCGACGATGCCGTCGGACAGGCGGCGCGGCTGCAGCGGCGTGGGTTTCATGCAGAGGTCGTCCTTGTTCATCGTGGTGCGGATTCAGGGGCCGAATCTAGTCCGCTCGGGTGGGCGCGGCAAGTCCGCGGCGCGTGCTCGTGGCGCTCGGCCGAGCGCGGTTATGACGCCATCGAGGAATCTGATTGTTTTCATTGACACGCAGTTTTGCCTCCCCTAGTCTAATGCAGAAATTGGTTAAGTGGTAAGACCAATTATGTCCGAAATCCGGGTTCAGCCCGATCCAGTGGGGGAGTGGTGATGAAGAGTGTTGTCAGCCTGAGCGTGCGCGCGGCGTGCGCGGCGAACCGAGCGGGGGCATAAGCGATGCAGCCGGGTATGCTTGCCTTTCTGGCGTTCTCTCCGATCCTGCTCGCAGCGGTGCTGCTGGTGGGTCTGCGCTGGCCCGCCAAGCGCGCGATGCCGGTCGTCTATTTCCTGACTGCGGGTATCGGCCTGTGGGTGTGGGACATGAGCCTGAACCGCGTGCTCGCCTCGACCCTGCAGGGGCTGGTGATCACGATCGGCGTGCTGTGGATCATCTTCGGCGCCATCCTGCTGCTCAACACCCTGAAGTACTCGGGCGGCATCACCGCGATCCGCGCCGGCTTCGCCACGATCAGCCCGGACCGCCGCATCCAGGCGATCATCATCGCCTGGCTGTTCGGCTGCTTCATCGAGGGCGCCTCCGGTTTCGGCACGCCGGCGGCGATCGCCGCGCCGCTGCTGGTGGCGATCGGCTTCCCCGCGCTGGCAGCGGTGCTGCTCGGCATGCTGGTGCAGAGCACGCCGGTGTCCTTCGGCGCGGTCGGCACGCCGATCATCATCGGTGTCAATAGCGGCCTGGATTCCGCCGCCATCGGTGCCCAGCTGGCCGCCAACGGTTCGAGCTGGGACGTCTTCCTGCAGCTCATCACCAGCAACGTGGCGATGATCCACGCCATGGTCGGCACCGTGATGCCGCTGATCATGGTGCTGCTGCTGACGCGCTTCTTCGGCAGGGAAAAAAGCTGGAAGGCGGGCTTCGAAGTGCTGCCGTTCGCGATCTTCTCCGGCCTGGCCTTCACCGTGCCCTACGCCTTCACCGGCGTGTTCCTCGGCCCCGAGTTTCCGTCGCTGCTGGGCGGCCTGGTCGGCCTCGCCATCGTCACCACCGCGGCGCGCTTCGGCTTCCTGGTGCCGAAGAAGCACTGGGACTTCGCCGACCCGAAGGAGTGGCCGAGCGAGTGGATGGGCAGCGTCGAGATGAAGCTCGACCAGCTGCCGCATCACCAGCCGATCAGCATCTTCCGCGCCTGGCTGCCCTACGTGCTGGTGGGGGCGCTGCTGGTGCTGAGTCGCGTGTTCCCCGAGATCGGCGGGGCGATGAAGTCGGTGGTGATCGTGTTCGCCGACATCCTCGGCGAGAAGGGCATCAAGGCCGACTTCCAGCCGCTCTACCTGCCCGGCGGCATCCTGGTGGCGGTGGTGCTGATCACCGTGTTCCTGCATCGCATGCACGCACGCTCGCTGGTCAAGGCGGTGGGCGAGTCCTCGCGTGTGCTGCTCGGCGCCGGTTTCGTGCTGCTGTTCACCGTGCCGATGGTGCGCATCCTGATCAACTCCGGGGTCAATGCCGCGGACCTGCCGAGCATGCCGATCGCGATGGCGCAGTGGGTGGCCGACAGCGTGGGCAACGTCTATCCGCTGCTGGCGCCTTCGGTGGGCGCGCTCGGTGCCTTCATCGCCGGCTCGAACACGGTCAGCAACATGATGCTGAGCCAGTTCCAGTTCGGCGTCGCGACCTCGCTCGGCATCTCCGGTGCGCTGGTGGTTGCGGTGCAGGCGATCGGCGCGGCCGCCGGCAACATGGTGGCGATCCACAACGTGGTCGCCGCATCGGCCACGGTGGGCCTGCTCGGCCGCGAAGGCGCGATCCTGCGCAGGACCTTCTGGCCGACGGTGTACTACGTGCTGATGACCGGCACGATCGCGATGATCGCCATCTACGTGCTCGGCGTCAGCGACCCGCTGCTCGCCGCGGCCAACTGATCGACGGGCGGGAGGCGCAGTGCCTCCTGCCCGCGCACACTTGCGGCAGCCGCGCTGATCCCGCGGCTGCCGTGCATTCAAGAACATCGGAATACGGAGTCGAAGCGAATGAGCCACCTGCCATCCGCACCCGCCAACGCGACGCGCGTCGCACCGCCGCTCGAGTCCGGGCGCGCCTATCCTGCCAAGCCGTCGGACGTGTATCTGTTCGGGACCTGCGTGGTCGACGTGTTCTTCCCCGGCGCCGGCATGGATGCGATCTGCCTGCTCGAGCGCGAGGGCATCAAGGTGCATTTCCCGCAGGCGCAGAGCTGCTGCGGCCAGCCGGCCTACACCTCCGGCTATACCGACGAGGCGCGCGAGGTCGCGCGTGCGCAACTGGCGCTGTTCGCCGGCGAGTGGCCGGTGGTGGTGCCCTCCGGCTCCTGTGCGGGCATGTTCCGCCACCATTACTTCGAGCTGTTCAGGGACGAGCCGGAAACGCTGCAGCAGGTCCAGTCGCTGGCCGAGCGCACCTTCGAACTGGCCGAGTTCCTGCTCGAAGTATGCAAGGTCCGCCTCGAGGACGCCGGCGCGCCGGTGAAGGTCGCGCTCCACACCTCCTGTTCGGCCCGTCGCGAGATGAACACCCACCTCCACGGTCGTGCGCTGCTCGCGCAGCTGGCGGGCGTGGAGCGCGTCGATCACGACCACGAGAGCGAGTGCTGCGGCTTCGGCGGCAGCTTCAGCGTGCGCATGCCCGACATCTCGGGGGCGATGGTCAGGGACAAGACAGCGGCGTTGAAGGGCTCGGGCGCGGCCGAGGTGGTGAGCGCCGATTGCGGCTGCCTGCTCAACATCAATGGCTGCTTCGAGAAGCAGGGCGACGCGCTGCGTGGCGAGCATCTGGCGAGCTTCCTGTTGCGCCGCACGGCTTCCGCGAGCACGGGAGGTGCGCGATGAGCCACGTCGCCGACACGCCCGCGCAGCCGATCGCGTTCAAGCGCAATGCGCGCGAGGCGCTAGCCGACGCGCAGTTGCGGCGCAACTTCCGCGGCGCGATGGACTCCCTGATGGACAAGCGCCGCAACCAGTTCCCCGACGGCGACGAGCTCGAGCGCCTGCGGGCCTTCGGCAACCGCGTGCGCGCGCGCGCGCTGTCCAAACTGCCCGATCTGCTCGAGCGCCTCGAGGCCAATCTCGTCCGCAATGGCGTGCAGGTGCACTGGGCGGAGACGGTGGAGGAGGCCAACGCCATCGTGCATGGCATCGCCGAGCGCCACGCGGCGAGGAAGGTGATCAAGGGCAAGTCGATGGTGTCCGAGGAAATGGAGATGAACCATTACCTCGGCGATCGGGGCGTGGACTGCCTGGAGTCGGACATGGGCGAGTTCATCGTGCAGCTGCGCGCGGAGAAGCCCTCGCACATCATCATGCCGGCGATCCACCTCAACGCCGGCCAGGTCGCGAAGCTCTTCCACGACAAGCTCGACGTCGATTACACCGAGGACGTCGACCGCCTGATCCAGATCGGGCGCGAGACCCTGCGCCGCAATTTCTTCGAGGCCGACATCGGCGTCTCGGGCGTGAACTTCGCGATCGCCGAGACCGGCACGCTGCTGCTGGTCGAGAACGAGGGTAACGGCCGCATGTCGACCACGGTGCCGCCGGTGCATATCGCGGTGACCGGCATCGAGAAGGTGGTCGAGAACCTGCGCGACGTGATCCCGCTGCTGTCGCTGCTGACCCGCTCGGCGACCGGCCAGCCGATCACCACCTACGTCAACATGATCTCCGGCCCGCGCAAGGCCGACGAGCTCGACGGCCCGCAGGAAGTGCATCTGGTGCTGCTCGACAACGGCCGCAGCCAGGCCTTCGCCGACGGCGAACTGCGCCAGACGCTCAACTGCATCCGCTGCGGCGCGTGCATGAACCACTGCCCGGTCTACACGCGGATCGGCGGCCACGCCTACGGCACGGTGTATCCCGGGCCGATCGGCAAGATCGTCACCCCGCACATGCTCGGCCTGGAGACCACCCGCGACCTGCCCACCGCGTCGTCGATGTGCGGGGCCTGCGGCGAGGTGTGCCCGGTGAAGATCCCCATCCCGTCGCTGCTGCGCCGTTTGCGCGAGGAGGCGGTGCGTCCGCCCGCGGCCGAGCCGCATCACATGCGCGGCCAGGGCGCGAAGTACTCGAAGAAGGAAACGATGATCTGGAAGGCGTGGCGCAAGCTCAACACCTCGCCCGCCCTGTATCGCGCGGCGCTGTACGCCGGCACCCGCCTGCGCGGCCTGATGCCCGCGAACATCGGTCCGTGGACCGAACACCGCAGCGCGCCGAAGCCCGCCGCGCGCACGCTGCACGAGCTCGCCCGCGAGCATCTCGGTGAGCAATGAGCGACCAATGAGCGACCTGAGGAGCGAACACCGAATGACTGCGAAAGAACGAATCCTCGGCAAGCTGCGCGCCAGCCTGCAGGGCACCACGCCGGTGGCCGACGACTACGACGTCGGCCTGCTGACGGAACCGTGGCGCTACGGCGACGAGGCGCGCATCGGGCGTCTGCGCCGGATGCTGGAGGCGGTGCACGGCGAGACGCTGCTCACCACCAGCGCCGAGTGGCCGGCGCGCGTGGTCGAGGCGCTGGCGGCGCGCGGTATCGACGAACTGCTGATCTCGCCGGCGACCGCGCACGGCCAGCAGTTCGCCGGCCATCTCGCGCTGACCGGCAGCGCGCTGCGCCTGAAGGCCTATGATCGCCCGGTGGAGGCGTGGAAGGACGAACTCTTCTTCCACACCCCGGCCAGCCTCACCGGCACGCTGGGCGGCATCGCCGCGACGGGCAGCCTGATGCTGTGGCCCACGTCGCAGGAACCACGGCTGATGAGCCTGGTGCCGCCTTTCCACATCGCGCTGCTGAAGGCGAGCGAGGTCCGCGACAACTTCCACGAGTTCATGCACGAGCACGACTGGGCCGCCGGCCTGCCGACCAACGCGCTGCTGGTGTCGGGGCCGTCGAAGACGGCTGACATCCAGCAGACGCTGGCCTACGGCGCCCACGGGCCGAAGGAACTGCTGGTGCTGATCCTCGAGGACGCCTGAAGCGTATCCGCCGGCGCCGGACGCCGGCAGAGCAAGAAGAGGCCGCCGGCAAGCCCCCGCATGGACGGGGCGCTTGCCGGCGGCCTCTTTTTCGGGGCGAGGGGCATGCGCCGCCCCGCAGTCGGGATCAGGCCTCCCGGCGCGTGTGAATCATGTAATTGACGTCGGTATCGCGGCCGAGGCTGTAGATGCGGCTCAGCGGGTTGTAGCTCAGGCCGACGATGTCCTGGGTGTCGAGCCGCGCATTGCGGCAGAAGCGCGTCAGCTCGGAAGGCTTGATGAACTTGGCGTACTCGTGCGTCCCCGCCGGCAGCAGCTTGAGCAGGTATTCGGCGCCGATGATCGCAAACAGGTAGGACTTGGGATTGCGGTTCAGCGTCGACAGGAAGACGTGGCCGCCGGGCTTGACCAGCCGTGCGCAGGCCGCCACCGTGCTCGCCGGGTCCGGCACGTGCTCGAGCATCTCCATGCAGGTTACGACGTCAAAGGCAGCCGGCGCCTCGTCGGCGAGGGCTTCGGCGCTGATCAGGCGGTAATCCACCTTGTGGCCGCTTTCGAACAGGTGCAGGCGGGCGACGCTGAGCGCCTTTTCCGACAGGTCGATGCCGGTCACCTCGGCGCCGAGCGCAGCCATGCCCTCGGCGAGGATGCCGCCGCCGCAGCCGACGTCGAGCACCTTCTTGCCGGCGAGGGCGGCCTTGCCATCGATCCAGCCCAGGCGCAGCGGGTTGATCTCGTGCAAGGGTTTGAATTCGGAGGAGGGGTCCCACCAGCGGTGGGCGAGGTCGCTGAACTTCTGCAGTTCGGCGGGATCGGCATTGAGCGTATTCATGACTGGAAGGATAGCGCTAGCGCGCCCTCGCTGGAAACCGGGCCTTGGATGCGCCCGGCAGAAATGAAAAAGCCCCGCCGAGGCAGGGCTTTTCGTGGAACGGATCCGGAATTACTTGGAGCCGATGACTTCCACTTCGACGCGACGGTCCGGCTGCAGGCAGGAGATCTGCGCGGCGCGGCCACGGACGTTGTCGCACTTGTTGCCGGTGACCGGCTGGGTTTCGCCCTTGCCTTCGGTGTAGACACGGTTGGCATCGACGCCCTGCGAGACCAGGTAGGTCTTGACCGCGGCGGCGCGGCGCTCGGACAGGCGCTGGTTGTAGGCGTTGGAACCGATGCGGTCGGTGTGGCCGACGGCGAGGATCACTTCCAGCTTCAGCGACTTGGCCTTGGCAGCCAGTTCGTTCAGCTTGGTCTTGCCTTCCGGCTTCAGCACGGCCTTGTCGAAGTCGAACAGGGCGTCGGCGGAGAGCTTGACCTTGTCGGCGGTGGGCTTCGGCGCCGGAGCAGCGGCGGCGACCGGCTTGGTGCACTTGTCGGCCGGGACGATGTCGGAGTCGCAAGCGCAACCGACCGGGAACTCGCCAGCCATGGCGGTCGAGGCGGCAGCCGGGCTCCAGTAGCCGGTGCGCCAGCACAGGCCGGTACCGCTGCGGGCGACGACGTTGCGGGCGTCGATCACGTACGGGATTTCACCCTGGCCGGCAACGACGACGTCGTTAACCTGCGCGAAAGCGCTGGGGGCGGACAGGCCGATCGAGGCGATGGCGGCCAGCATGAGCATCTGCTTCTTGGATTGTTTGATCATGGTTTCCTCTTTGAAGGGCGAGTCGCCGGAATTGCCACTGAACGAAATGAAGACACGCAGAATCGCTGCCTTCGCGTCGGATTGCACCAGTATATCCAGTTCAATTACGGAGCTTAGTTTGCCACACCGACGCGAGCCGCAGCAATTCTCTGTCGTTAATATGCAACAGCGGGATGCCTTTGTCCACGCGGGTTTCTCCGTTTACCCACACATGTGACACGTGCTCGCGCCCGGCGACGTGGACGACATGCGACACCGGGTCGAAACAGGGTTGGCAGTCGAGCGCGCCGAGGTCGATCGCGCACAGATCGGCGTGCTTGCCGCGCTCGATCGAGCCGATGCGATCACCGAGGCCGAGCGCGCGCGCGCCGTCCAGGGTCGCCATGCGCAGCGCGGCGTGGACGGGCAGCGCGCTCGCGTCGCCGCTGCCGACTTTCGCGAGCAGCGCGGCGTGGCGCATCTCCTGCATCAGGTCGAGGCGGTTGTTGCTCGCCGCGCCGTCGGTGCCGAGCCCGACGCGCACGCCGGCGGTCAGCAGCTTGGGCACCGGGGCGATGCCGCTGGCGAGCTTCATGTTGGAGGTCGGGCAGTGCGCGACACTGCAGGCGTGACGGGCGAGCAACTCCACGTCGCCGTCGTCGACATGCACGGCATGCACGCCGATCAGGTTCTCGCCGAGCACGCCGAGGCGCGCGAGCCGGGCGAGGGGGCGCATGCCGTGGGTCGCCAGCGATTCGGCGATCTCGTGCGCGGTCTCGTGTACGTGAATATGGACGGGGAGCGAGAGCTCTTCCGCGATCGCCAGCGCGCGCCCGAAGCTGGCGTCGGAGACGGTATAGGGGGCGTGGGGCGCGATCGAGAAGCCGATCAGCGGATGGCCCTGCCACTTGTCCCGTGCGGCCAGCCCCTTGCGCAGGTAGTCGTCGGCGTCGCTGGCGAAGGGGGTGGGGAACTCCAGCATCACCAGCCCGACGACCGCGCGCATGCCCATCTCGGCGAAGGCTTCCGCGGCGGCCTCGGGGTGGAAGTACATGTCGTTGCAGGTGGTGATGCCGCCGCGCAGCATCTCGGCGGCGGCGAGCCGCGTGCCGTCGCGCACGAAGGCCGCGGACACGTGGCGCGCCTCGGTCGGCCAGATCGCCTCCTGCAGCCAGCGCATCAGCGGCATGTCGTCGGCGATCCCGCGCATCAGGTTCATCGCGGCGTGGACGTGCAGGTTCACCATGCCCGGCATCAGCAGGTGGCTGGGCAGGTCGACGGTGCGAATCGCCTCGTATCGGGCGCTGGTCTGGGCATAGGGCAGCACGTCGACGATGCGGCCGTCGCGGACGGCGACCGCGTGGTGCTCGAGCACGAGCCCGGCGGGCTCGACCGGAACGATCCAGCGTGCGCGGATGACGAGGTCGACGGTTTGACTCAAGGGCGTTCTCCGATGGGGCGCGGGCACGCTCGCGCGCGCCGCCGGGAGCCCGATTTAAGCATGCGGGCAGGGGGCGGACAATTCGCGCCCCCGCCGCGCCGCGTGGCGCTCGCCGCCGGGTGCGCGTTCGTGCAACAATCAGCGCATTCGTCAAGCATCGGCGTTGCGCGCGTCCCGGAAACGAATGAACGGAAGACTCGACCGCATCGGCAAGTACAGGATCATCAGGGAGATCGGCCGCGGGGCGACCGCGGTGGTCTATCTCGCCGAGAGCCCCGACCATCCCGAGCCGGTGGCGCTCAAGCACGTGCGCTTTGACGACCGCGCCCGCGACGAGGCGAAGTGGAACCGGCGCGTGATCAAGCTGCTGAAGGCCGAGCAGGTGGTGTCGGGCCGCCTCAATCACCCCAACATCATCCGCATCTTCGACGCCAGCATCCAGCCCGAGCAGGCCTACGTGGTCATGGAGTACTTCCCCGGCGGCTCGCTCGAACGCTACTGCAGCTTCGAGCATCTGCTGCCGGTGCATCGCACGATCGGCATCGTGTTCAAGTGCTGCATGGCGCTCGATCACGCCTTCCGCCAGGGCATCGTCCATCGCGACATCAAGCCGGCCAACATCCTCGTCGACGACCACGACAACGTGAAGATCACCGACTTCGGCCTCGCCCTCAACATCAACAAGAAGATGGACACCGACTCCACCTTCATCATGGGCGTGGGCTCGCCGGCCTACATGAGTCCGGAGCAGATCAAGGGCTATCCGCTCAACCAGAAGACCGACCTGTATTCGCTGGGCGTGCTGCTCTTCCACATGCTCACCGGCCGCCTGCCGTTCCGCGCCAGCAATCCGGCGCAGCTGATGTACAAGATCATCAACGCCGATCCGCCCTCGGTGTCGCAGCTCAATCCCGACGTGCCCGAGCAGATGGACGCGGTGATCCGCAAGGCCCTGGAGAAGGATCTCTACTCCCGTTACCGCAACGGCGCCGAGTTCGCCAAGGGTCTCGCCGCCGTGCGCTACCAGATCCTCGACGAGCACTACGTGCCGCCGGATGCCGCGCGTTTCGCCAAGTTGCGGCGCCTGGCCTTCTTTACCGAGTTCGAGGACGTCGACCTGTGGGAGGTCATGCGCATCTGTGCGTGGCGCAACGTCGACAGCGAGGTGGCGCTGATGCGCGAGGGCGACATCGACCAGCGCTTCGGCATCGTGCTCGAGGGGCGGGTGGAGGTCTCCGTCGGCGGGCGGCGGGTCATGGAGCTCGGCCCCGGCGAGGTGTTCGGGGTGCAGGCCTGGCTCGACCACATCGAGCACAGGCACATGGTCACGGTGGTGTCGCTCGAGCCGCTCGGCTACCTCGAGGTCAATCCGGCCGCGCTCGCGCTCGCCAGCGAGGAGGTGCTCGAGCGCTTCCGGCGGCAGATCTCCACGGTCGTCGTGCGCCGCCTGGCGGCGATGTCGGCACAGCTCGCCGAGCATGGGCCGGCGGCCGTGCGCGCGCAGCAGACCGCGCCCGGCGCGATGGAGATGCAGCTGCTGGGCGACTGAGTGCCGCCGCCCCCGCCGGCGGGCGAGGCGCTACTGGCTTGCCCCCAGCCTGCGGGCGCGCTCGGCGGTGGCGGCGCGGGCGGCCTCGCTTGCCGGCGCGATGTCCAGCCAGTTGCCGAGGTGGGCGCGGGCGATGTCGACCAGCGCGCTGATCCACGCATCGCGCTCGTTGAGGCAGGGGATGTAGTGGAAGGTCTTGCCGCCCTTTTCGAGGAAGGCCTCCTTGCACTCCATCGCGATCTCCTCGAGCGTTTCCAGGCAGTCGGCGACGAAGCCGGGGCACATAACGTCCACCCGCTTCACCCCCTGCGCGGCGAGCGCTTCCAGCGTCGGCTGGGTGTAGGGCTTGAGCCACTCGGCCTTGCCGAAGCGCGACTGGAAGGTCACCAGCACGCGCTCGGGCTCGATGCCCAGCCCTTCGGCCACCAGGCGGCCGGTCTTGTGGCACTCGCAGTGGTAGGGGTCGCCGAGGTCCAGCGAGCGCCGCGGCACGCCGTGGAAGCTCAGCAGCAGGCGCTCGGGCTCGCCGTTGACCATCCAGTGCGCACGCACGCTCTGCACCAGCGCGGCGATGTAGCCGGGATGGTCGTGGAAGTTGCGCACGAAGCGGATCTCGGGCTGGTTGCGCCAGTGCGCCAGGCAGCGGCCGACCTCGTCGACCACCGTCGCCGTGGTGCTCGCCGAATATTGCGGGTAGAGCGGCAGCACCAGGATGCGGGTGCAGCCGCGCGCGCGCATGGCGTTCAGCACGTCCGGGATCGAGGGCGCGCCGTAGCGCATGGCGTAGTCGATGTCGAGCTCGTCGTGACCGGCCTTGGCCAGGTAGCCGGCCAGCAGCTTGGTCTGGCGTTCCGTGTGGACCTTGAGCGGCGAGCCTTCGTCCATCCACACGCTCGCGTACTTCTTCGCCGAGGCCGCGGGGCGGGTGTTGAGGATGATGCCGTTGAGGATCGGCCACCACACCAGGCGCGGAATCTCCACCACGCGCGGGTCGGACAGGAATTGCTTCAGGTAGGGGCGCAGCGCGGCCGCGGTCGGCGCCTCCGGCGTGCCGAGATTGACGAGGAGGATGCCCGTGCGGGCAGGGCTGCCGTGCTTGAACGGCGGTTCGGTCCAGTAACGAGACATCTGAATCCTTGTCATGGGGTGGGCGCGGTCGACCGCCGCCCTCAGTGCAGGGAGGAGAGGGCGTTCGACAGCAGGCGCGCGGTGATGTCGACGATCGGGATCACCCGGTCGTAGGCCATGCGGGTGGGGCCGATGACGCCCAGCGAGCCGACGATCTGGCCATCGACCTCGTAGGGTGCGGTGATCACACTGCAGCCGTCGAGCGGCGCGAGGCCCGACTCGCCGCCGATGAAGATCTGCACGCCCTCGGCCTTGTTCGAGATCTCGAGCAGCTGCATCAGCCCGGTGCGCTGCTCGAAGAGCTTGAACAGCTCGCGCAGCCGCGACATGTTGGACGACAGGTCCTCGACGTCGAGCAGGTTGGTCTCGCCGGAGATCACGTAGTGGGTCGCGGTCTCCTCGGCGGCCTGCGCACCGGCATCGACGGTCGCCGTCATCAGCTCGGTCATGTTGCTGCGCAACTGGCGCAGCTCCTCGGTGAGGCGGCGGCGGATGTCGTCGAAGGACAGGCCGGCGAAGTGCTCGTTGAGGTAGCTGGCCGCGCCGTTCAGCTCGCTCGCGGTGTAGGCGCGGCGGGTGAGCAGGATGCGGTTCTGCACGTCGCCGGCGGTGGTCACGATGATCAGTAGGATGCGGTTCTCGGCCAGGCTGATGAACTCGAACTGGCGGATGCGCACCGCCTCCTTGCGCGGCGCCACCACCACCCCGGCGAACTGGGTCAGTTCGGACAGCAGGTGCGAGGCCGAGTTGATCAGGCGCTGCGGCTGGTCCGGCAAGAGCTGGCCCTGCAGCGCCTGCACGCGCGCGCGCTCGAGCGGCTGCACGGTCAGCAGAGAATCGACGAAGAAGCGGTAGCCGCGCGCGGTCGGGATGCGGCCGGCCGAGGTGTGCGGGCTGGCGATGAAACCCATCTCCTCGAGGTCGCTCATCACGTTGCGCACCGTGGCGGGCGACAGCTCCAGCCCGGAGTAGCGCGACAGCGCGCGCGACCCGACCGGCTGGCCGTCGGCGATGTAGCGTTCGATCAGGGTCTTGAGCAGGATCTGGGAGCGGGCGTCGAGGGAATTCATGGCAGGCAGCAATATAGCCCGGATTGTAAGAAACCGCGGCGGCGCTTGCCAGCGGCGAGGGCCCGCCGGGCACGACAAGCCGGCCGGCGATTGTGGTTAAATCGGCGGTCATGAAGACCACGTTCCGCACGATCGCCCTCATCGGCAAATACCAGAGCCCCGACGTCGCCGAATCGGTGCTGTCGATCGCCCGCCACCTGCGCGACCGCAACCTGTCGGTGCTGATCGAGCAGGGCACGGCGAGCGCGATCGGCGGCGCGCATGACTTCCCGGTCGCGAGCTACGAGCACATCGGCGCCGAGGCCGACCTCGCGGTGGTGATCGGCGGCGACGGCAGCATGCTGCACACCGCGCGCCGGCTGGTGGAGCACGGCGTGCCGCTGGTGGGCGTCAACCTCGGACGCCTCGGCTTCCTCACCGACATCTCGCGCAGCGATGCCACCGTGCGGCTGACCGAAATGCTCGATGGCGCCTACACCGAAGAGAACCGCTTCATGCTCGATGCCGAGGTGCTGCGCGGCGGAGAGCGCGTGTTTCATACCCTCGCCCTCAACGACGTGGTGGTGAACAAGGGCGATCTGGGGCGCATGATCGAATTCGAGTTGCTGATCGACGGAGAGTTCGTCTATACCCAGCGCTCGGACGGAATGATCGTGTCCACGCCCACCGGTTCCACCGCCTACGCGCTGTCGGCCAACGGCCCCATACTGCATCCGAGCGTCGGCGGCATCGCGCTCGTGCCGCTGTGCCCGCATGCGCTGACCGCGCGTCCGATCACCCTGCCGGACTCCTGCACCATCGACATCGTGATGCTGCCGCCGCAGGATGCGCGCGTGCATTTCGACGGCCAGACGCGCTTCGACCTGCGCGCAGGCGACTGCGTGCGCCTCAAGCGCTCGCCGCGTTCGCTGCGCCTGCTGCATCCGCAGGGCTACAGCTACTTCGCGATGCTGCGCCAGAAGCTGCACTGGAGCGCGACGCCGCGGGTGTGAGCATGGGGCGACCCCTCCGCCCGCGCCGCCGCCGCGCCACGCCTCCGAGCCCCGTTCGTCCCCGAATCCTTCCCGACCCGTCTCCGCCATGCTCCGCAGCCTGACCATTCGTGACTTCGTTATCGTCGATCGGCTCGAACTCGAATTCGATGCGGGATTCGGCGTGCTCACCGGCGAGACCGGCGCCGGCAAGTCCATCCTGCTCGACGCGCTCGGGCTCGTGCTCGGCGGCCGCGGCGAGGCCGGCATGGTGCGCAGCGGGCGCGAGCGCGCCGACGTCGCCGCCGAGTTCGACGTGCCGGCCGACGGCGCGCTGGCGGCCTGGCTCGCCGACCAGGAGCTGCCAGCCGAAGAGGGCATGGTGATCCTGCGCCGCACGATCGACGCCGGCGGACGCAGCCGGGCGTGGATCAACGGCAGCGCGGTCACCCTGGCACAACTGCGCAGCGCGGGCGAATGGCTCGCCGACATCCACGGCCAGCACGCCCATCACGCACTGTTGCGCGCCGATGCCCAGCGCACGCTGGTCGACGTCCAGGCCGGGGCGACGGCGCTGGCGGCCGAGGTCGCCAGCCTGCATCGCGAATGGCAGCGCCTGCTGCGCCTGCAGCGCGAGGCCGAGGCCGATTCGGCCAGCTCGGCGCGCGAGCGCGAGCTGCTGGCCTGGCAGTTGAAGGAGCTCGACGAGCTCGGTTTCGACCCCGACGCCTGGCAGGAGCTCAACGCCGAGCACAGCCGCCTCGCTCACGCCGCGAGCCTGATCGAAGGCGCCGACGAGACCCTGGCCGCGCTCGGAGAGGGCGACCTGGCGGTATGCGCCGTGCTGCGCCACCTGGATGCGCGCATCGCGGCGCTCGCCGACTATGACCCGGGGCTCGCCGACGCGCGCGAGCTGCTCGGCGCCGCCGCGATCCAGGCCGACGAGGCCTTGTACGCGCTGCGCCGCTACCGTGATCGCCTCGACCTCGACCCGCAGCGCCTGGCCGAACTCGAGCAGCGCATCGCGACGGTGATGGACGCTGCGCGCAAGCACCGTGTCGCCCCCGAGGCCCTGCCCGAACTCGCCGCCCAGTGGCGCGAACGCCTGGAGGCGCTGGAGGCGAGCGCCGACCCGGTCCGCCTCGCCGCCGCCGCGGCGGCCGCGCAGCAGGCCTTCGCCGCCGCCGCCGCGAAGCTGTCCGCACTGCGCGCGCCGGCCGCGCGCCGGCTCTCGGACGAGATCACCGAGGCGATGCAGACGCTGGCCATGGCCGGCGGCCGCTTCGAGGTCGCGCTCGAGCCCTGCGAGCCCTCTGCAACGGGTGTGGAAAGCTTGGAGTTCCGCGTCGCCGCCAACCCCGGACAGCCGCTGCGCAGCCTCGCCAAGGTGGCCTCGGGCGGCGAGCTGTCGCGCATCGGGCTGGCCATCCAGGTCATGGCCAGCCGCGAAACCGCGGTGCCCACGCTGGTGTTCGACGAGGTCGACGTCGGCATCGGCGGCCGGGTGGCCGAGATCGTCGGCAAGCTGCTCGCCCGCCTCGGGCGCGACCGCCAAGTGCTGTGCGTCACCCACCTGCCCCAGGTCGCCGCCTGCGCCGACTGGCAGTGGCGGATCGCCAAGCGCGAGCAGGGCGGGGAAACGGTCAGCGAGGTCACGCCGCTCGACGACGCCGCGCGTACCGAGGAGATCGCGCGCATGCTGGGTGGCGTCAATATCACCGCCACCACGCGCGAACACGCCGCGGAGATGCTCGGTCAGCGCTGAGTGCGCAATCCCTGCGGGCGGAGGGCGTCGCTCACTCCCCGCTTTCGCGGTGCGGGCAGTTCTCGCGGGTGCAGTCGGCGTAGATGTACAGCGCGTGGTCGCGGATGGCGAAGCCGCGCTCTTCGGCGATCTTGTTCTGGCGGCGCTCGATCTCGGCGTCGAAGAATTCCTCCACCTTGCCGCACTGCATGCAGACCAGGTGGTCGTGGTGGCCGCCCTCGTTGAGCTCGAACACCGCCTTGCCGGACTCGAAATAGTGGCGCTCGAGCAGGCCGGCCTGTTCGAACTGGGTCAGCACGCGGTAGACCGTGGCCAGGCCGATGTCCATGCCCTCGTTCATCAGCGCGCGATACACGTCCTCGGCGGTGAGGTGGCGCTGTTCAGAGCTCTGAAAGAGGTCGAGGATCTTCAGGCGCGGGTAGGTCGCCTTGAGACCGATGCTTTTCAGGTTCTTGGAGTTGTCGGACATGGAGGCCTGGATGAGATGGAGAAACGGTCCGTCGCCGGTGCCGGCCGCGTGGGGCGGTGCTGGGGAGGCGTTCTGTCAGGCGCCCGGCGAACCCGGCCTATGTTATATTTTTTACCCCTTTCTGAGAACTGCGACCCCGTCGCGCCAGGTCCCGTCCCCCTTCATGCGCTCCTATCTCGCTGCGGCCCTCGTCGCCTCCGGACTCGTTGCCGGCTGCTCATTCGATTCCGTCGTCGGCGTGGTCGATCCCTACCGAATCGACATCCGCCAGGGCAATTACGTCGACCAGGAAATGCTTTCCCAGCTGCGCCGCGGCATGACACGTGACCAGGTTCGCTACGTGCTGGGTTCGCCGCTCGTCGTCGGCATGTTCCGCAAGGACCGCTGGGACTACGTGTATCGCTTCCGTCCCGGTAGTGGCGAGGCCCAGCAGCGCGTGATCTCGCTTTATTTCGCAGGCGACGCGCTCGACCGCGTGGAAGGCGACGTTGCCGTGGCACAGGGTGGAGAGACGGGCGCGGAAGCAGCCGCGGCCGAATCGCGCAGCCGCGTGGTCGAGATCCCGCCGCTCGAGGAAGACTGAACGGCGGGGCTGGGTGGCGCCACCGACGGGTGCGCGCAGCAGCGGTCCCGCAACTCCATGAACGGTCCGGCCTCGCGCCGGCCTTGCTTTTTCAGGAAACCATTCCGATGTCCGAGGTTCGAGTCGCAATCGCCGGGGCATCCGGCCGCATGGGCAGGATGCTGATCGAGGCCGCCCTGAAGGAAGACGGCGTCGTGCTCGCGTCCGCCTTCGATCGCCCCGGCACCCCCTTCATCGGCCGCGACGCGGGCGAGCTCGCCGGCACGCACACCGGGGTCGCGATCGGCGACGACGCGGCCGCGGCCATCGCCGCCGCCGACTGCGTGATCGACTTCACACGCCCCGAGGGCACGCTGGCGCACCTGGCGCTGGCGCGCGAGCTCGGCAAGGCCATGGTGATCGGCACCACCGGCTTCGACGCTGCCGGCAAGGCCGCCATCGCCGAGGCGGCGCGCGACGTCCCGGTGGTGTTCGCGCCCAACATGGCGGTCGGCGTCAATGCCGTGTTCCGCCTGCTCGAAGTCGCCGCGCGCATCCTGTCCGAAGGCTACGACGTCGAGGTTATCGAGGCTCATCACCGCTTCAAGGTCGACGCCCCGTCCGGCACCGCGCTGCGCATGGGCGAGGTGGTGGCGCGCGAACTCGGCCGCGACCTCGATGCGTGTGCGATCTACGGCCGCGAAGGCCACACCGGCGAGCGCAAGCCCGAGACCATCGGCTTCTCGACCATCCGCGGCGGCGACGTGGTCGGCGATCACACCGTGCTCTTCGCCGGCATCGGCGAGCGCATCGAGATCACCCACAAGTCGGGCAGCCGCATGCCGTATGCGCTCGGCTCGATGCGCGCGGCGCGCTTCCTGGCCGGGCGCGGCCAGGGCCTGTTCGACATGCAGGACGTCCTCGGCCTGCGCTGAGCCGTGCGATGAACCCGTCCGCCGGCGGTCGCGTCCCGCAGCCGATGTCCGCGTCCAGCGCGGAGGCGGGCGCTTCTGCCGCAGGCGAGGCGGATGCGCTGCGCCTGGCGCTGGCCCAGGCCCGGCGCCATCTCGATCTGCTCGCCCGCAACACCGGCGCGGGGGTGTGGAGCTACGACCCCCGCCGCGGCCGCATCCATCCCGACGGACGCTGGCGCGCGCTGCTCGGCTATCCCGCCGACCACGGCGTCGCATGGATCGACCTCGTCGACATGGACGACCGGGCGCGGCTGGAGGAGGCGCTGCACGCCTACCTGCGCGGCGACTCGCCCGAATTCTGCGCCGAGCTGCGGGTGCGCGCCGCGGACGAGGGCTGGCACTGGGTCGAGCTGCGCGGCGCGGCGGACGAGCGTGCCGAGGGCGGCGGCCGGATCGACGGCACCTACCGTGACATCACCGAACGCAAGCTGCGCGAACTCGAGCTCCTCGAGGCCAAGGAGGCGGCGGAGGCGGCGAGCCGGGCCAAGGGCGACTTCCTCGCCAACATGAGCCACGAGATCCGCACGCCGATGAACGGCATCATCGGCATGACGGATCTCCTGCTCGATTCCGCCGCCCTCGGCGGCGAGCAGCGCGAATACCTGCAGACCGTGCGCTCGTCGGCCGAGGCGCTGCTCACGATCATCAACGACATCCTCGACTTCTCGCGTATCGAGGCCGGGCGCCTGAGCCTCGAGGACATCGACTTCTCGATCGCCGCGGTCGTCTCCGAAACCTGCCGCACGCTCGCGCTGCGCGCCAGCCAGAAGGGTGTGGAGCTGTTCCACGACGTTGCGCCCGACGTGCCCGCCGTGCTGCGCGGCGATCCCACCCGCCTGCGTCAGGTGCTCACCAACCTGATCGGCAACGCGGTCAAGTTCACCGAGCGCGGCGAGGTCGAGGTCGACGTGCGCTGCGCGGCCCGCGACAGCGGCCAGGTCACCCTCGAATTCGTGGTGCGCGACACCGGCTGCGGCATCGCCGCCGACAAGCTTCACACCATCTTCGGCGCCTTCGCCCAGGCCGACACCTCGACCACACGCAAGTACGGCGGCACCGGCCTCGGCCTGGCGATCTCGCACCACATCATCGAGCTCATGCGCGGGCAGATCCGGGTGGACAGCACGCCCGGCGCGGGCAGCACCTTCAGCTTCACGTTGCCGTTCGGCGCCGTGGCCGAGGCCCGTCCGCGCGATGCGAGGATGCTGGCGGGGGCGAAGGTGCTGGTGGGGGCGCGCAACCGCGCGTTCGGGCAGGCACTGTGCCGCGTGCTCGCGCGGGTCGGCATGCGCCCGACGCTTGCCATCCGCGGCGAGGACGTGGTCGCCGCGCTGGCGGCCGTGCGCGACGGCGCCGACCCCTTCGATTTCCTGCTGATGGATGCCGACCTGCCCGAGCCCGGGGGCTTCGCGCTCGCGCAACGCTTTGCCGACGCCGATCCCCGCCTCGACCGCATGGTCATGATGCTGGCGAGCCACTCCCAGCGCAACGAAGCGGCGCGCTGCGCCGAACTGGGGCTGCAGTTCCGCCTCGCCAAGCCCTTCGCCTTCGACGATCTGGTCGACGTGCTGCGCATGGCGCGCGACGGTGCCCTGCCGGCGAGCGAGGAGGTCGAGCCGCCCCCCTTCAAGCTCGAATCGGTGACGCTGGACGAGGGCGCGGACGCAAAAGGCAGCGCGGCCTTGCGCATCCTCGTGGTCGAGGACAACCCGGTCAACCAGACCGTCGCCCAGCGCCTGCTCGAGCGCGCCGGGCACACCGTCACCCTCGCCAACAACGGTGAGGAGGCGCTCGACGTCCTCGGCCGCGGCCAGTTCGACGTCGTGCTGATGGACGTGCAGATGCCGGTCATGGGTGGTATCGAGGCCACCCAGGCCATCCGCGCGCGCGAGGCCCGCCACAGCTGGGTCATGCAGGGCGAGTGGAAGCCGATCCCCATCATCGCCATGACCGCCCACGCCATGCAGGGCGATCGCCAGCGCTGCCTCGAAGCCGGCATGGACGACTACGTCTCCAAGCCGATCGCCGCCCAGGCCCTGTTCGCGGCGATCGAGCGCGTCACCCGCTCCGGCGGCGACGAGGCCGAATTCGACAGCGACCTCAGCCTGCTCGACCTCGGCGACGATGGGCGGCGGCAGATCGTCTCGCTCGACGAGGCGCGTGCGATGTTCGACGGCGACGAGGCCATCGTGCAGCAGCTCGTCCGCATGTTCGTCCGCGACCACGAGCGCCGGATCGGCGAGCTGCGCGGCGCCGCAGCCCGCCTCGACTACGCTGCCCTGGCCGAGATCGGCCATTCGCTGAAGGGTTCGATGGGCTTCTTCTGTGCCCGGCGCGCCGTCGACGGCGCGCGCCGGCTGGAAGAACTGGCCCTCGCCAAAGACCCGCAAGCCGCGACGACCCAGGCGCAGACGCTCGCCACCGAGATCAAGCTGCTCGCCCAGGCGCTCCAGGGCGAAGTCACCGACGGGGTGTAAGTAAGGGGCGAGGGGACGTGCGGTCGCCGGTGAGGGGCGGCGGTTCGTACCACATTCTGTGCGCTTAGCCCGAGCGGATTTGCTTGGGCCGATTTGCCTTGAATCGCCCGAAAATATACAATTCCAGCGTTTAGTAAGCGGGATCGGCCCGGCGGCCCGTCCCGCTTTTTGTACATATCGGGCGCGCGGTCGCGTGCCTGCAAGTCTTCAAGCTGATTCCAGGAGCTTCTCGTGAGTGCATTCCCGTCCGCCCTTCTTGCGCTTGCCGACGGAACGATCTTCCACGGCAAGGGTATCGGCGCGGTTGGCAGCACGGTCGGCGAGGTCGTGTTCAACACTTCCATGTCGGGTTATCAGGAAATCCTGACCGACCCGAGCTACTGCCGCCAGATCGTCACGCTGACCTATCCGCACATCGGCAACACCGGTGTGAACGCAGAGGACGTCGAGTCCGACCGGGTGCATGCCGCGGGTCTGGTGATTCGCGACCTTCCGATCCTGCCCTCCAACTTCCGCATGGGGCAGCGTCTCGACGCCTACCTCAAGGCCGAGAACGTGGTCGCGATCGCCGGGCTCGACACCCGCAAGCTGACCCGCGTGCTGCGCGAAAAGGGCGCCCAGGCGGGCTGCATCGTCACTGCTGCGCCGGGCGAGACGCTGAACGCCGAGGCCGCGGTGGCCCAGGCGCGCGCCTTCCCGGGCCTGGCCGGCATGGACCTGGCGAAGGTCGTCAGCGCCAGCGAGCGCTACGACTGGAAGCAGGGCGAGTGGGCGCTGGAGGGCGGCTACACCGATCGCGCCGATGGCCGCTTCCACGTCGTCGCCTACGACTACGGCGTCAAGTTCAACATCCTGCGCATGCTCGCCGAGCGCGGCTGCCGCCTGACCGTGGTGCCGGCGCAGACGTCGGCGGCCGAGGTGCTGGCGCTCAATCCGGATGGCGTATTCCTGTCCAACGGTCCCGGCGACCCCGAGCCCTGCGACTACGCGATCGAGGCCATCCGCGAGATCGTCGCCACGCGCACGCCGACCTTCGGCATCTGCCTGGGTCACCAGCTGCTGGCGCTCGCCTCCGGTGCCAAGACCATGAAGATGGCCACCGGCCACCATGGCGCCAACCACCCGGTCAAGGACCTGGACACCGGCAAGGTGCTGATCACCAGCCAGAACCACGGCTTCGCGGTCGACCCCTCGACCATGCCGGCCAACCTGCGGGTGACCCACCAGTCGCTGTTCGACGGCACCAACCAGGGCATCGCGCGCACCGACGTGCCGGCCTTCTCCTTCCAGGGCCACCCGGAAGCGAGCCCCGGCCCGCACGACGTCGCCTACCTGTTCGACCGTTTCATCGGTCTGATGGAAGCCGCCCAGGCCAAGTAATTCGACGGTGCCCGGCAGGCCGCGGCCTGCCGCACCGGTATCGGACGCGCGCGCATCCGGCGCGGCGTCGAGGAATCATCGAGGCAAGACAATGCCGAAACGTACAGACATCAAGAGCATCCTGATCATCGGCGCCGGCCCGATCATCATCGGCCAGGCCTGCGAGTTCGACTATTCCGGCGCCCAGGCCTGCAAGGCCCTGCGCGAGGAAGGCTACCGCGTCATCCTGGTCAACTCGAACCCGGCGACGATCATGACCGACCCGGAGACGGCCGACGTCACCTACATCGAGCCGATCACCTGGCAGGTGGTCGAGCGCATCATCGACAAGGAGCGCCCCGACGCGATTCTGCCGACCATGGGCGGCCAGACCGCGCTCAACTGCGCGCTCGACCTCGGCCGCCACGGCGTGCTCGCCAAGTACGGCGTCGAGCTGATCGGCGCCTCGGAAGAGGCGATCGACAAGGCCGAGGACCGCCTCAAGTTCAAGGACGCGATGACCAAGATCGGTCTCGGCTCCGCGCGCTCGGGCATCGCCCACAGCATGGAAGAGGCGCTGCAGGTCCAAGGCGGCATCGGCTTCCCGGTGATCATCCGCCCGAGCTTCACGCTCGGCGGCACCGGCGGCGGCATCGCCTACAACATGGAAGAGTTTCAGGAGATCTGCAAGCGCGGTCTCGAGGCCAGCCCGACCAACGAGCTGCTGATCGAGGAGTCGCTGCTGGGCTGGAAGGAATACGAGATGGAAGTCGTGCGCGACCGCGCCGACAACTGCATCATCGTGTGCTCGATCGAGAACCTCGATCCGATGGGCGTGCACACCGGCGACTCGATCACCGTCGCGCCGTCGCAGACGCTGACCGACAAGGAATACCAGATCATGCGCAACGCCTCGATCGCGGTGCTGCGCGAGATCGGGGTGGATACCGGTGGTTCGAACGTGCAGTTCGCCATCAACCCCAAGGACGGTCGCATGATCGTCATCGAGATGAACCCGCGCGTGTCGCGTTCGTCGGCGCTGGCCTCCAAGGCCACCGGCTTCCCGATCGCCAAGGTCGCCGCCAAGCTGGCGGTGGGCTACACGCTCGACGAGCTCAAGAACGACATCACCGGCGGCGCGACCCCGGCGTCCTTCGAGCCGTCGATCGACTACGTCGTCACCAAGATCCCGCGCTTCGCGTTCGAGAAGTTCCCTCAGGCCAACGACCGCCTGACCACCCAGATGAAGTCGGTGGGCGAGGTCATGGCCATGGGCCGCAGCTTCCAGGAGTCCTTCCAGAAGGCCCTGCGCGGCCTGGAAGTGGGTGCCTACGGCCTGGACGAGATCGAGGCCGACAGCGCCGATCTCGAGCACGAGCTGTCCAGCGCCGGCCCGCAGCGCATCTGGTACGTCGGTCAGGCCTTCCGCGAAGGCATGACGCTGGAGCAGGTGCACAACCTGACCAAGATCGACCCCTGGTTCCTCGCCCAGATCGAGGACATCGTGCTGTCCGAGAAGGCGCTCGCCGGCCGTTCGCTGAAGGCGCTGCAGGCCGCCGAGTTGCGCGAGCTGAAGAAGAAGGGCTTCTCCGACCGCCGCCTGGCCAAGCTGCTCAACGCCGACGAGACCGCGGTGCGCCTGCATCGCCACACGCTGGGCGTGCGCCCGGTGTTCAAGCGCGTCGATACCTGCGCGGCCGAGTTCGCGACCTCGACCGCCTACATGTACTCCTCGTACGAGGACGAGTGCGAGGCGCGCCCGACCGACAAGAAGAAGATCGTGGTCCTGGGCGGCGGGCCGAACCGCATCGGCCAGGGCATCGAGTTCGACTACTGCTGCGTCCATGCCGCACTCGCCCTGCGCGAGGACGGCTACGAGACCATCATGGTCAACTGCAACCCGGAGACCGTGTCGACCGACTACGACACCTCCGACCGCCTGTACTTCGAGCCAATCACGCTCGAGGACCTGCTCGAGATCGTGCATATCGAGAAGCCGGTTGGCGTGATCGTGCAGTTCGGCGGCCAGACCCCGCTCAAGCGCGCCCAGGCGCTGCAGGACAACGGCGTCCCCATCATCGGCACCAGCCCGGACATGATCGACGCCGCCGAGGATCGCGAGCGCTTCCAGAAGCTGCTCAACGACCTCGGCCTGCGCCAGCCGCCGAACCGTACCGCACGCACCCCCGAAGAGGCGGTGCGCCTGGCGGCCGAGATCGGCTATCCGCTGGTCGTGCGCCCGTCCTACGTGCTCGGCGGCCGCGCGATGGAGATCGTGCACGAGCAGAAGGACCTCGAGCGCTACATGCGCGAGGCGGTCAAGGTGTCGAACGAGTCGCCGGTGCTGCTCGACCGCTTCCTCAACGACGCCACCGAGGTGGACGTCGATGCGCTGTCGGACGGCAAGCAGGTGATGATCGGCGGCATCATGGAGCACATCGAGCAGGCCGGCGTGCACTCGGGCGACTCCGCGTGCTCGCTGCCGCCCTACACGCTGTCGGCCGCGCTGCAGGACGAGCTGCGCCGCCAGACCGAGGCGATGGCGCGCGCGCTCAACGTCGTCGGCCTGATGAACGTGCAGTTCGCGATCCAGGGCGAGGGCGACAACGCGGTCGTCTATGTGCTGGAAGTGAACCCGCGCGCCTCGCGCACCGTGCCCTTCGTCTCGAAGGCGTGCTCGCTGCCGCTGGCCAAGGTCGCCGCGCGCTGCATGGCCGGCCAGAGCCTTGAGAGCCAGGGCGTGACCGGCGAGATCGTGCCGCCGTACTACTCGGTCAAGGAGGCGGTGTTCCCGTTCGTGAAGTTCCCGGGCGTCGATACCATCCTCGGGCCGGAGATGAAGTCGACCGGCGAGGTCATGGGCGTGGGCCGCAGCTTCGCCGAGGCCTTCGTCAAGAGCCAGATCGGCGCCGGCGTCAAGCTGCCGACCGCCGGCACCGTGTTCATCAGCGTCAAGCCCAGCGATCGCCCGGTGGCGGTGGAGGTGGCGCGCGAGCTGCACGATCTGGGCTTCACCCTCGTCGCCACCCGCGGCACCGCCTCGGTGATCGAGGCCGCCGGCATCCCGGTGGCCGTGGTGAACAAGGTCAATGAGGGCCGGCCGCACATCGTCGACATGATCAAGAACGAGGAAATCGCGATGGTCATCAACACGGTGGAAGAAAAGCGCCAGGCCATCACCGACTCGCGCTCGATCCGCACCAGCGCGCTCGCCGCCAAGCTGTCGATCTTCACCACCATCGAGGGCGCGCGCGCCGCGTGCATGGGCATGCGTCACCTGGCGGGCGGGCTCGAGGTCTATTCCGTGCAGGCGCTGCACCAGGAACTGAATCAGCAAGCATGAACAAGACTCCGCTTACCGTGGCCGGCGCCGAGAAGCTGCGCGCCGAGCTTCATCGCCTGAAAACCGTCGAACGCCCCAACGTGATCGCCGCGATCGCCGAGGCGCGCTCGCACGGCGACCTGTCGGAGAACGCCGAGTACGAGGCCGCCAAGGATCGCCAGGGCTTCATCGAGGGCCGGATCATGGAGGTCGAGGCCAAACTGGCCAACGCCCAGATCATCGATCCCAAGCTCCTCGACGCCGACGGCCGCTGCGTGTTCGGCGCCACCGTCGAACTCGAGGACATGGACTCGGGCCAGATCGTGACCTACCAGATCGTCGGCGACGACGAGGCCGACATCAAGGCCAACAAGATCTCGATCAGCTCGCCGATCGCGCGCGCGCTGATCGGCAAGTACGCGGGCGACATCGCCGAGGTCCAGGCCCCGGGCGGCGTGCGCGAGTACGAGGTGATCGACGTCCGCTACATCTGAGGCGCGGGCGCGGCGGGACACAAAAAAGGCGGTGCGCTGCACCGCCTTGTGCTTTCCGGGCGCCGGACGTTTCAGCGCCCGCGCGTGCCGCTGCCGGGACCGCGGCTGCGCGGCGCCGGGCTGCGCGCGGGGGAGCGGCGGGATTCGGCGCTGGC
>JARRBR010000166.1 GCA_029982755.1 Rhodocyclaceae bacterium | reverse complement strand
GATCCGCAAGCTCTTCGCCGACACCTTCGACGCCCGCACCCGCGGCTGGAACGCCTCGCGCTTCTCCTTCAACACCGGCGCCGGCCGCTGCCCGGTGTGCGACGGCGCGGGCCAGACCACCGTCGAGATGAGCTTCCTGCCCGACGTGAAGACGCCGTGCGAAGCCTGTGGCGGCGCGCGCTTCAATCCCGAGACGCTGTCGGTGCGCTGGAAGGACAGGACCGTGGCCGAGGTGCTGGCGATGCCGGTGGATGAGGCGGTGGACTTCTTCTCCGCCCATCCGGCGATCGCCCACCCGCTGCAGCTGCTGCAGGACGTCGGCCTCGGCTACCTCACCCTGGGCCAGCCCAGCCCGACGCTGTCCGGCGGCGAGGCGCAGCGCATCAAGCTCGTCACCGAGCTCGCCAAGGTGCGCCGCCGTCCCGGCGACGCGGAGGACACCGGCGGCGTGCCGCTGCCGGCGGACAAGCACAGCCTCTACGTGCTCGACGAGCCCACCGTCGGCCTGCACATGGCCGACGTCGACAAGCTGATCCACGTGCTGCACCGCCTCACCGACGCTGGCCACACCGTGCTGGTGATCGAGCACGACCTCGACGTCATGGCCGAGGCCGACTGGCTGATCGACCTCGGCCCGGAAGGCGGCGACGGCGGCGGCCAGGTGGTGGCCGAAGGCGCGCCGGAGGTGGCGATCGCGACCCCGGCCTCGCACACCGGCCGCCACCTGCGCGAGTTCCTTTCCGCGCGCACGACCGCCGCGGCCGGCTGAGGGCGCTCATCGCTCAGCCGGCGCGCAGCGTCCCATCCCCGACTCGGAGTACCATCGCCCCCATGCTGAAACTGGAACGAATCAAGGCCGTCTCGCTCGACCTCGACGACACGCTGTGGCCCGTGTGGCCGACCATCACGCGCGCCGAACAGGCCCTGCACGAATGGCTGGTGATCAACGCGCCGCCGACCGCGGCCCTGTACGCGAGTCCGCAGGCGCTGCGTGACATCCGCGACGCGGTGGGCCGGCAGCGGCCTGACCTCGCCCACGACCTGACCGCGCTGCGCCGCGAGTCGATCCGGCTGGCGCTGTCCACCGCGGGCGACGATCCGCAGCTCGCCGGGCCTGCGTTCGAGGTCTTCATCGCCGAGCGCCACAACGTCAGCTTCTTTCCCGACGCGCTCCCCGCGCTGCAGTTCCTCGCCGCCCGCTATCCGCTGGTGAGCGTGACCAATGGCAACGCCGAGCTGTCGCGGGTGGGGCTGGCGCCCTTCTTCGTCGCCAGCATCGCCGCGCTCAAGATCGGCGTGTCCAAGCCCCACCCCCGCATCTTCCAGGCCGCCGCCGAGGCCGTCGGCGTGCAGCCGCACGAGGTGCTGCACGTGGGCGACGATGCGGTTACGGACGTGCTCGGCGCCCACGAGGCCGGCATGCAGACGGTCTGGATCAACCGCGAAGGCGCGGCATGGCCGCACGCGCAGAGACCCCATCTGGAAGTGGCCGACCTCGGCGGCCTGGTCGAGGTGCTGGCTTAGGCGCGCACCCGTCACCCGGACGCCGTCCTCCAGGCCGCCCACGCCGGTAGTGAGGCTGGCGCAGGACGATTGAATCAACGAACAATACGGCCCCGCCTTGAAACCGAACCTGCTCATGAACAGCCGCACAGTCCGCGTCTGGGATCTCCCCACCCGCCTCTTCCATTGGCTGCTTGCGATCCTGGTGGTCGCCGCCTACGTCACCGCCGAGATCGGCGGCAGCCTCATCGAATGGCACGGCCGCGTCGGCATCGCCATCACCGGCCTGCTCGCCTTCCGCCTGGTGTGGGGGGTGATCGGCTCCACCTACGCCCGCTTCGCCGACTTCGTGCCCGGTCCGGCGCACCTGTGGGCGCACCTGCGCGGCCACTGGAGCGGCCTCGGCCACAACCCGCTCGGCGCGCTGTCGGTGCTCGCCCTGCTCGGGGTGATGCTCTACCAGGCCCTCACCGGGCTGTTCTCCAATGACGAGATCGCCTTCTCCGGCCCGCTGCGCGCGCTGGTGAGCAGCGAGACCAGCGACTGGCTGTCCGGCCTGCACCGGCAGAACTACTGGGCGATCATCGTGCTGGTGGGCCTGCACGTGTCGGCGGTGTTGTTCTACGCGCTGGTGAAGAAGGACAACCTGGTGCGGCCGATGATCACCGGCATGAAGGCGGTCGACGAGGCCGACGCCCGGCCCGCCGAGGGCGGCGGCGCGGTGGCCTTCATCGTCGCGCTGGCGATCACCGCGGGGGTGCTCTACCTCGTCACCGGCAGCTTCATCGAACCGCCGCCTCCGCCGCCGCCCGCGGCGTGGTGAGGGACCCGGCGCCCGAAAACGAGAAAGCCACCGCGCGAACGGTGGCTTTTCCACATCTGCGTCCGCCAGCCTTGCGGCCGGCGCAGCCGCATCACTCCATGCGGTACTTGTCGTGACAGGCCTTGCAGGTCGCGCCCGTGTCGCCGAAGGCCTTCTGCACCGCGGCCTTGTCGCCGGTGGCGGCGACCTTGGCGAGGTTGGCGGCGGCGTTGTTGAAGTCGGTGGCGAGCTTGCCGACGTCCGGCATGTTCTGGAAGAACTCGGGCTTGACGCGGGTCTTGCGGTCGCCGATGTCCTTCTCGGTGCCCGGCCCGTAGAGCGCGCCCATGCCCGAGCCGGCGATCGCGGCGACGGCGTTGGCGGCGGCCTGGACCTGCTGGGCGTTGAACTCGCCCTCGAGGTTGGCCTTGATCTTGCCCATGTTCCAGCTCATGAAGCTGTAGCCGGCCTGGCGGAACTTGATCTGGTCTTCGGGCTTGACCTGGGCCGAAGCCGCGGTCGCGAGGGTGAGGGAGATGATGCCGAGAGCAAGCGCTTTCTTCATTGTTGGCCTCTTGGGTGGAGGTTGAGGGGAAGGGATCGTGGAGATGCGGTGGCGCCACGGTCGGGCCGTTCGGTGCCGGCTTGCCTTAAGCATATATCAGATCACCGTGGCGTCCGTGCGCGCGGATAGTCCGGTTCAGGCGCGGATTTGTTCCTCAAGCCGGGCGGATTCCGGTCGATAGGAAGCATGGGACGAACGCACGGACACGCGGCCCGCGGTGGCCGCACAGCGAGACTGGACATGGATCGATTTTCCGACACGCCGATATGGCTGCGCCTGACCGGCGTGATCTGGCTGATGATGGTGCTCGCCTTCGGCGGCATGATCGCCTGGGAGACGCGGGTGAACCGCGACATGGCGATCGAGCAGGCCAAGGACTTCGCCGGCACGGTCAATGAGATGACCATGGCCGGCCTCACCGGGATGATGATCACCGGCACCGTCGCCCAGCGCGACGTCTTCCTCGACCAGATCAAGGAACTGTCGGTGGTGCAGGACCTCAAGGTGATCCGCGGCGAGGCGGTCAGCCGCGTCTTCGGCGACGGCGGCGCGGTCACCGCCGACGGCGACGCCGACGAGCAGCTCGCGCTGAGCGCCGGCCGCAGCACGATGCGGATCGAGCACGACGCCGTGCGCGGCGAACACCTGCGCGTGGTGATTCCGGCGCTCGCATCCACCGCTTGGCTGGGCAAGGACTGCATCGCCTGCCACCAGGTGCCGGCCGGCACGCCGCTTGGCGCGGTGTCGATGCGCATCTCGCTCGACAAGGCCGAGGCCGCCGTCAGCAGCTTCCGCAACCACAGCATCGTGTTCGCGCTGCTGGTGTCGATTCCGCTGATCGGCGCGATCTACCTCTTCGTCCGCCGCTTCGTCACCCTGCCGCTGGCGCAGCTCAACGAGGGCATGGCGCAGATCGCCGCCGGCGGCGGCGACCTCACCCGACGCCTGCCGGTGCGAGGCGGCGACGAGATCGGCCGCGCCGGGCAGACCTTCAACGACATGCTCGCCACCCTCGGCGGGCTGGTGCGCCAGGTGGGCGAATCGGCCTCGGCGGTGACCGGGGCCGCGCACCAGCTCGCCGACAATGCCGCCGCGGTGGCCGCGAGCTCGCACCGCCAGAACGACAGCTCGGTGAGCGCTGCCAGCACGGTGGACGCGATGATGGACAACATCGCCGCGATCGCCGAGCGCACCGAGGCCGTGCGGGCGCGCTCGCACGACAGCCTGCAGCGCTCCCAGGAGGGCCGGCGCAGCCTCGAGCGCCTGGTCGGCGAGGTCGGCGAGGCCGAGGCGGCGGTGCGGCAGATGGCCGAGGCGGTGGTCGCCTTCGTCGATTCGACGCAGGCCATCTCGCGCATGACCAGCGAGGTGCGCGAGATCGCCGAGCAGACCAATCTGCTCGCGCTCAACGCGGCGATCGAGGCGGCACGCGCCGGCGAACAGGGCCGCGGCTTCGCGGTGGTCGCCGACGAGGTGCGCAAGCTGGCGGAGAAGTCGGCGCGTTCGGCCGGCGAGATCGACGACATCACGCGCGAGGTGGGCCGGCGCTCGGGTTCGGTGCGCGGCGCCATCGACAGCGGCCTCGGCCATCTCGACGCCAGCCGCGACATGGCCGGGGTGGTGATGGCGGTGCTGAGCGCCGCCAACGCGCTGGTGGTCGAGGTGGTGGACGGGCTGGACCACATCGCCGGGGCGAGCCGCGAGCAGCGCAGCGCGAGCGAGTCGGTGACCGGCCGCATCGGCGAGATCGCCGGCATGGCGCGCAGCAACAACGATGCCCTCGGCCACACCGTCGCCGCCGCGCGCGAGCTCGGCGAGCTCGCCTCGCGGCTGCAGGAGTCGGTGTCGCGCTTCCGCTTCTGAAGCGCCGACCCGGCTGCGCTTACTCGATGCGCACCGGCACGAAGATGCGCGCCTCGCCACGCTGGATGAGCAGCGCGAAGCGGTTGCCCGCGCGCTCGAGCAGCCCGCGCAGCTCGGCGATGCTGGTCACCGGCTGGTTGTTGAAGGCGAGGATGATGTCGCCGCGCTGCAGGCCGGCGCGGGCCGCCGCGCCATCCGCGCCCTCGACCACGATGCCGCCGCGCAGCTTGAGCTCGGCGGCCTCCTGGGCGGTCAGCGCGCGCGCGCTGAGGCCGAGCTTCTCGCCGATGCGCTCGACCTGGGTGGGTGCCGCCGGGGTGCCGGCCACGGTCTCGGCCGAGAGCTCGTCGAGGGTCGCGCTCACGTTGCGGCTGCGGCCCTCGCGCCAGATCTCCATGCGCACCTGGGTGCCCGGGCGCTTCTCGCCGATCACGCGCGGCAGCTCGGCCGAGTCGTTGATGCGGCGGCCATCGACGCTCAGCACCACGTCGCCCGCCTGCAGGCCGGCCTTGTCGGCCGCGCTGCCCGGCTCCACGCTCGCCACCAGCGCGCCGCGTGCATCGGCCAGGCCGAAGGACTGCGCCAGGTCCTTGTCGACGCCCTGGATGGCGATCCCCAGGCGTCCGCGCTGAACGCGGCCGTGCTCGACGAGCTGGTCCTTGATGTTCATCGCGACGTCGATCGGGATCGCGAACGAGATGCCCATGAAACCGCCCGAGCGCGAGTAGATCTGGGAGTTGATGCCGATGACCTCGCCGGCGAGGTTGAACAGCGGTCCGCCCGAGTTGCCCGGGTTGATCGCGACGTCGGTCTGGATGAAGGGGACGTAGGTCTCGTCGGGCAGGCGGCGCGCCTTGGCCGAGATGATGCCGGCGGTGACGGTGTTGTCGAAGCCGAAGGGCGAGCCCATGGCCACCACCCATTCGCCGACGCGGGCCTGGTCGGGGCTGCCGATCTTCACCGCCGGCAGGCCCTTGGCGTCGATCTTCAGCAGGGCGACGTCGGTGCGGCGGTCGACGCCGATCACCTTGGCCTTGAACTCGCGCTTGTCGATCAGTGTCACCGTGACCTCGGACAGCGCGGCGTCGCCGTCCTCGCCGGCGACGACGTGGGCGTTGGTCAGCACGTAGCCGTCCTGGCTGACGATGAAGCCCGAGCCGATGCCCTGGCGCGCGCGCGGCCCCATGCCG
>JARRBR010000165.1 GCA_029982755.1 Rhodocyclaceae bacterium | reverse complement strand
CTGCGCTCCGACATGCTCGTGCTCCCTGAGAAACGGAACTCGAAGCATGCGGGCTCAACTGGGGCTACGTAAGGATGGGGTTCGTGGAGCGCTTACGGTTTTTTCATTTCCGGCGTTCGATTCACAACTTGCCGGGTTCCGCGCTGGAGTGCGCCGCCGCCGTCATCCACTTGCCGGGGAACAGAACCAGAGCTTGTTGCCTTCGCTGTCGAGGAAGCTGCCGATCAGGAAGTCGCCGTAGGCCTGCACCTCGTCGGCGACCTCGATCCCGCGCGCGCGCAGGGCCGCCTGCGTGGCCATGGCATCCACGCTGGCGAGCGTGATGCGTGGATTCGGCGTTGCAGTCGGCGTTTCCCAGTCCGGCTTGAGCATCAGGACGATCTCATCCAGTTGCCAGCCGACGTGTTCCGCGCCCTCGAACGCCCGCGCAAGTCCGAGCATGTCCTCGTAGAACCGGTTCGCCCGCTCGAGCGACCGGACTGCGAGGGCAATCACCTTGACGCGCTGGATGCCCAGCGCCGGCAGCGTGTCCGACATGGTTCACCTCCTCTGTGCTGCTGGGCCACGCGTGGTGCAGGTTCAGTACCAGCGCGGCGACGAACGCAGGCGCCACCGGCCGCGCACACGTTCCTATACGCCGCTTTGACTGCGCTGCCGCGAACGGATTCCCGTCGCCGGGCGGGCCGCCAGGATCATCAGTTCCTGGGCGTCTGACCGATTTCGGGGCGGACAGTCCATTGCAGGGGAGGGCTCTGTCGTCCCGCGCGCACGCCATCCATGGATCGCCCCCGGCCTCAGGGCGCGGCAGGCACTTCCCGCCGGGGCAGGGTGATCGCGAAGCAGGTGACGCCTGCCGCCGACTGCGCGCTGATCTCGCCGCCGTGCGCGCGCACGATGGAGCGCGTGATCGCGAGCCCGAGGCCGGCGCCTTCGCCGTGGCGCTCGCGCTGGGTGGTGCCGCGGTGGAAGCGGTCGAAGATGCGTTCGAGCTGCTCGGGCGGGATGGGCTCGCCGGGGTTGCGCACCAGGAGGCGGACCTGCGCGCCATCCTGTTCGATGTCGATCGAGATCTCGGCCCCGTCCGGGGTGTGGCGCAGCGCGTTCGAGACCAGGTTCGACAGGGCACGGCGCAGCATCAGGCGATCGCCGCCGATCGTGGCCTGGCCGCGGCGCAGGATGCGGATCCTGCGCTCGTCGGCCAGCGCCTCGTAGAAGTCGATCAGCGCATCGGCTTCGCGCGCTAGGTCGACCGCCTCGCTGCCGAGCGCGAGCGTGTTCTCCTCGGCCTTGGCGAGGAACAGCATGTCGCTGACCATGCGCGCGATGCGCTCGTACTCCTCCAGGTTCGAGGCCAGGATGTCCTGGTACTCCTCGGCCGAACGCGGCCGCGACAGCGCGACCTGGGTCTGGGTCATCAGGTTCGAGATCGGCGTGCGCAGTTCGTGCGCGATGTCCGCCGAATAGTCGGCGAGGCGCTGGAAGGCCGCCTCGAGGCGGGCGAGCATGCCGTTGAAGGCCTCGACGTGGTCGCGCACCTCCAGCGGCGCGTCGTCCGCGGCGAGCCGCTCGCCGAGCTGTTGTGCCGACAGCCTGCGCGCGGTGTCGGTCACGCGGCGCAGCGGGGCGAGTCCGCGGTGGGCGGCGAACCAGCCGAAGAGGGCTGCCACGATGGCCGCCAGCACCACGCCGGCCCAGGTCGCCTGGCGCACCGAGGCGAGGAAATGCACGTGGTGCGACAGGTCGAGCGCGACCAGCACGTCGAGCGCCTCCGCGCCTGCGGGCCCGCCGGGCAACTCGATTCGGGCCTCCAGGCCGCGATGCGGATGACCATCCACGGTCCATTCGCCCGCGGGCTCCATCAGCCGGGCCCCCGCACGTTGCGCGGAGGTGAAATGCCCGGGATGGATGATGTGAAGCACCTGGCCGTCGGCGCCGCGCAGCAGCACGCCCACGGCCTCGTGGCCGACGAAGGAGCGCTCCAGCGCCTGGATGCGCGTGGCGAGCGCCGCACCGGCGGTGTCGTCGTGCAGGGCGTTGCGGATCAGCGTCAGCTTGCCGTGCAGCTCGTGCAGGTCGAGTTCCTGGAAGTGCCGGTCGAGGCTGCGCCCGAGCACGACCGCCGCCAGCACCAGCAGTGCTGCGGTCAGCGCGGCGAAGAGGGCCGCCAGCCGGGCGGTCAGCGACAGCGCGCGCGTCATCCTCAGCTCGGTCCCATCGCTTCGAGCACGTAGCCCATGCCACGCACGGTACGGATCAGCTTGGGCTCGAAGGGGTCGTCGACCTTCGCCCGCAGCCTGCGCACCGCGACCTCGATCACGTTGGTGTCGCTGTCGAAGTTCATGTCCCACACCTGTGAGGCGATCAGCGAGCGCGGCAGCACCTCGCCCTGGCGGCGCAGCAGCAGCTCGAGCAGGGCGAACTCCTTGGCGGTGAGATCGATGCGCTGCCCGCCGCGCGTCACCCGCCGGCGCAGCAGATCCAGTTCCAGGTCCGACGAGCGCAGCACCTCGGGCTCGTGGCTGCGCCCCCGGCGCAGCAGGGTGCGCACCCGCGCCAGCAGTTCGGAGAACGCGAACGGCTTCACCAGATAGTCGTCGGCGCCCAGCTCGAGCCCGCGCACGCGGTCCTCCACCTGGTCGCGTGCGGTCAGGAACAGTACCGGCGTCTCGCGCCCGTTGCGGCGCAGCGTCTGCAGTACCCCCCACCCGTCCAGCGAGGGCAGCATCACGTCGAGCACGATCAGGTGGTAATCGCCGTTGAGCGCCAGATGCAGGCCGTCAAGCCCGTCCCGCGCCAGGTCGACCACGAAGCCGGCCTCGGTGAGCCCCTGGCGCAGGTAGTCCCCGGTCTTCACTTCGTCTTCGACGATCAGAATCTTCATGTCCTCGCTCCTGCACCCATCGTGCCTCGTGCGGCCGATTCTGCCCCGTGGGCGGCCGCCTCCTTGCGGCATTACAGAAATGTAATCCCGGGGTCAGGCCGGCGACAGCCGGGCGCGCGCAACATGCACGTGTGGCACGGCATCGGGCCGCGTCACGGATTCCAGCGCACCCCTTCGGAGATCGATCATGAAACGCATTCTGCATCGTCTCGCCGGGCTCGTGCCGTTCGTCGCATTGACCGCGGTCCTGCACGGCAGTCCGGTTGTCGCCCAAACGACGGATCAGGCACAGGCGTGGCCGCCCGCGGCCAGCGTTCCCGCGCTGCAGGCGCGCATGAAGTCGATCCGCGAGACGACCGACCCGGAACGCCGCATGGCCCTGATGGAGGAACAGATCAAGGCACTGGAGGCCGCATCGCAGGGCGTCCCCGCCGGCTGCCCGATGATGGGCGGGCCGACGATGGGAGGGCCGATGGGCCCCGGCCCGATGATGAGGCGGGGACCGGGCGCCGGTCCCGCCCCGGGTGGCGGGCCGATGGGCGGCATGATGATGGATCCGAAGCTCATGCAGGAGCACATGCAGATCATGCAGCAGCACATGGGCATGATGGAGCGCTGGATGGGGATGCAGCCGCCTGCCCCGGCGGCGCCCAACTGAGCGCCCCGGCACGGGGTGGCGGCTGCGCCCGCCGTCCCGTGCCGGCCCCCCACAAGACCAATAAAGAGACACTCCCCATGCAGAGACGAATCTTCCACCGCGGTGGAGGACTGGTCGTCGCCTTCGCGCTCGTGTCGGGCGCGCAAGCCGAGACCGCCTCGCCACCGCCATCCGCCGGCCAGCAGGCGGCCGAGACCCGGTCTGCCGCAGCGGGCGCGCAGCCCGCAGCGCAAGCCCTTCCCGTCTACCGCTCGCCTCTCGGCGACTATCGCCCCTACCGTGTCGACGAGCCCTTGCGCGCGTGGAAGGACGCCAACGACGAGGTCGGACGCCTCGGCGGGCACATGGGCCACCTGACGCCGTCGGCGGAAGGAGGCGAGCGATGAAGGCGGGCCTTTCCCTATCGATTCTGGCCGCCACCGTGCTGGCCGGGTGCGCCAGCGTCGCGATCGATCAGAACTTCGCCGAGGTCGAGCGCTTCGCCCGCGAGGACGCGGGCAGCGAGGTGCGCTGGCTGCGCTCAGACGCGGAGCGCGAGGCGATGCGCGCCGAGGTCGATCGGCTGCTCGTCCAGCCGCTGGCGATCGACGACGCGGTGCGCATCGCGCTCGGCTACAGCCCGGCGTTCCAGACCCTGCTGGCGGAGGCCGCCGTGGCCTCGGCGGACGCGACCGGCTCGGCCCGCATCGCCAACCCGGTGTTCACCTTCGAGCGCCTGTTCCGCTCGGGCGCAGAGGGGCGCGAGCTAGACATCGGTCGTTCACTGGGCATCTCGCTGTTCGACCTGTTGTTCCTGCCCGCGCGGCTGGAGCAGGCCGAGTTCCGCCAGCAGCAGACCCGGCTGCAGTCTTCGATTGCACTCCTGAGTACCGTCACCGACGTGCGCCAGGCCTGGGTCGATGCGGTCGCGGCGCGACAGGTCGCCCGTTACCGGGAGGAAGTGGCCACCGCTGCCGGCACCGCCGCCGAGCTCGCGCGCCGCATGCAGGCCACCGGCAACTTCAGCCGCCTGCAACGTGCGCGCGAGCAGGCCCTGGCCGCCGAGGAGACGGCCAATCTGATCCGTGCGCGCCAGAACGCCACGGCTGCCCGTGAGGCGCTGATCCAGCGCCTGGGCCTGACCCCGAGCCAGGCGCAGGCGCTGCGCCTGCCGGCCCAGCTGCCGGCCCTGCCCGAGGTTCCGATGGACGAAGCCACCGCCGGTGCGGCGCTGCTCGAGAACCGGCTCGACGTGCGCATCGCCCGCACCGACCTCGAGCGCACGGCGAAGAGCCTGGGCCTCACGCGGGTGACCAGCGTGGTCAACGGCCTGCATGTGGCCGGCGTGCGCAACAGCGAGACCGGCGAATCGAGCCAGCGCGGCTTCGAGATCGAGCTGCCGCTGCCATTGTTCGACTTCGGTGACGCTGCGCGCGCGGGCAGCGAGGCGCGCTATCTCTCGGCCTTCAACCGTACGCTCGAGGTCGCCAGTAACGCCAGCTCCCAGGTCCGGGTGGCCTACGATGGCTACCGCAGCGCGCACGATCTCGCGCGCCACTACCGCAACGAGGTGGTTCCGCTCCGTCAGAACATCACCGAAGAGTCGGTGCTCCAGTACAACGGGATGCTGATCGGGGTGTTCGAACTGCTCGCCGCAGCCCGTTCCCAGTCGGCCAGCGTGGTGCAGGCGATCGAGGCCGAGCGCGACTTCTGGCGCGCCGAGGCTGCGCTCAAGGCCAGCCTGCTCGGCCAGCCGATCGCACCGCTCACCCTTCAATCGGGCGCATCGCAGGCAGAAGCCGGCGGTGGCCACTGAGCCTTCCGGAGACGCTGATGACCTCCCGACGCAGCTTTCTCGCCGGGGCAGGCCTGCTGGCCGCCGCCGGAACCGTCAACCGCGCCGCCCTTGCCGCGCTGCCCGAACCCGTGATCCAGACCAGCGCGGCCACCGCGGCCCCGCTGTCGCCACGAGGCGTGACCGGCGCGGGCCGCCCCTACGACCCGGTCGTCACCCTGAACGGCTGGACCGCTCCCTGGCGCATGAGGAATGGCGTCAAGGAGTTCCACCTCGTCGCCGAGCCGGTCGAACGCGAGATCGCGCCCGGCATGGTGGCGCGGCTGTGGGGCTACAACGGCCAGTCGCCCGGGCCGACGATCGAGGTCGTCGAGGGCGACCGTGTGCGCATCTTCGTCACCAACCGCCTGCCCGAGCACACCACCATCCACTGGCACGGACAGCGCCTGCCCAACGGCATGGACGGCGTGGGTGGCCTCAACCAGCCGCAGATCCCGCCGGGCAAGACCTTCGTTTATGAGTTCGTCGCCCGCCGCCCCGGCACCTTCATGTACCACCCGCACGCCGACGAGATGGTGCAGATGGCGATGGGCATGATGGGCTTCTGGGTCACGCACCCGCGCG
>JARRBR010000164.1 GCA_029982755.1 Rhodocyclaceae bacterium | reverse complement strand
CTCGGTCGCCCTCACGCAGTTGCGCTTCACTTCGCTTGCTGTGATCAACTTACGGCGGGACTTGCACCCGCAGGAGTGCGCCCATGCTGGGCGCACACGCGCAAACGCCACCGCAAGGGTGGCGTTTGTCCGTGAGGTGATGCGCGCCTGGGCTGGCGCGCAGGCAGTGCCGGGGCGGGCGCGTGCGTCGCCGGTTAGGCGAGCTGGATCAGCCGACCTGATCGAGCGCCTTTTCCAGCGTGGCGACGGTGCGCGCGATGTTGTGCAGCTTGTCCAGCCCGAACAGGCCGATGCGGAAGGCCTTGTAGTCGGGGCGCTCGTCGCAGGCGAGCGGCACGCCGGCGGCGACCTGCAGGCCCGCGGCGGCGAATTTGGCGCCGGTCCTGATCGCGTCGTCGGTGGTGTAGCTGACCACCACGCCCGGGGCCTGGAAGCCCGCCGCGGCCACGCTCGGGAAGCCGCGCGCCTCGAGCAGTGCGCGCACGCGGTGGCCGAGTTCGAGCTGCTCTTCCTTCACCTTTTCAAAGCCGTAGGCCTCGGTCTCGCGCATCACCTGACGCAACGTGACCAAGCCGTCGGTGGGCATGGTGGCGTGGTAGGCGTGGGCGCCGCCTTCGTAGGTCTCCATGATCTGCAGCCACTTCTTGAGATCGCAGGCGAAACTGGTGCTGGTGGTGCCCTCGATGCGCTCGCGCGCGGCGGCGCTCAGCATGACCATCGCGCAGCACGGCGAGGCGCTCCAGCCCTTTTGCGGCGCGCTCACCAGCACGTCGACGCCGGTGGCGTCCATGTCCACCCAGATCGTGCCCGAGGCGATGCAGTCGAGCACGAACAGGCCGCCGACTTCGTGGGTGGCGTCTGCCACCGCGCGCAGGTAGTCGTCGGGCAGCATCATGCCGGCCGAGGTCTCGACGTGCGGCGCGAACACGACGTCGGGGCGGTGCTGGCGGATGGCGGCGACGACCTCGTCGATCGGTGCCGGGATGAAGGGCGCCTGGGCCTCGTCACGCACCTGGCGGGCCTTCAGCACCACGGATTCGGCAGGGATGTTCCCCATCTCGAAGATCTGTGTCCACCGGTAGCTGAACCAGCCGTTGCGGATCACCAGCGTCTTCCTGCCGGTGGCGAACTGGCGCGCCACCGCTTCCATGCCGAAGGTGCCGCTGCCGGGGACGATGGCGACCGCGTGGGCGCGATAGACCTTCTTCAGCGTCGCCGACAGCTCGCGCATGACGCCCTGGAAGGCTTGCGACATGTGGTTGAGCGAGCGGTCGGTATAGACCACGGAGTACTCGAGCAGACCGTCGGGATCGACGTTGGGCAGCAGACCGGGCATGCGAACCTCCTGAGAGAAGCGGGCGCCGACACGAGGCGGGCGCGAGGCGGACGGTGCGGCAGGGTGCCGGACCGTTTGTCCGAAAACATCCATTCTAGCGGCTCGTCATGGTGGCGACGAGCCGCAGGACGCCGCGGCGCGATTACACGGGCAGGCCGGCGCGCCTGCGCAGGGCGGCGACGTAGGCGCCGCCGTCGGGCGCGGCGCCGTTGCGCTGGGCGCTGAACAGCGTCTCGCCGAGGCACTCGAGCGCGTCGTGCAGCGCGTCGTGGCGGTCGCCGCGGTACGCGCAGGCCGCCTCGAAGGCGGCGCGGATGCCGGGCGGCTGGTCGATCGAGAGCTGTTCCTCGATCGCCAGGTGCAGCGACAGATGCAGGAAGGGATTGACCTGGCCGGCCTCGGGCGGGAAGTCGCGGTCGATCGCGTCCGGATCCTCGACCACGGCGTGGTACTCGGGATGGAGGGCGATGATGTCGGCGGCGATGGTCTCCATCGGCGTCAGCACTTCCTTGGCCAGATACTTGCGCCAGGTCTCGATGAAGAAGCTGCGCACCTGGTCGCGGCTGGGGTTGAACATTGCAGGGTTCCTCTCGTTTGGGCGCGCGGTGCCGGCAGCGGGACCCGCGGTGCGCGCCGGGTTCAGTCCGTCTTGTCGCGGAACAGGCACAGGTCGCGCACGCTGCAGCCGCCGCACCTGGGGCTGCGCGCGGTGCACACGTAGCGGCCGTGCAGGATCAGCCAGTGGTGGGCGTCGAGCAGGTAGTCCTTGGGCACGCGCCGCATCAGTGCCTTCTCGACCTCGACCACGTCCTTGCCCGGCGCCAGCCCGGTGCGGTTGGCGAGGCGGAAGATGTGGGTGTCGACCGCCATCACCGGCTGGCGGAAGACCGTGTTCAGCACCACGTTGGCGGTCTTGCGGCCGACGCCGGGCAGGGCCTCGAGCCCCGCGCGCTCGGCCGGCACCTCGCCGCCGTGGCGCTCGAGCAGCAGGTGCGACAGCGCGAGCGTGTTCTTCGCCTTGTTGCGGAACAGGCCGATGGTCTTGATGTGCTCGGCGATGCCTTCCTCGCCGAGCGCCACCATGGCCTCGGGCGTGGGCGCGTCGGCGAAGAGCTTGCGGGTCGCGAGGTTGACGCTGCGGTCGGTGGCCTGCGCCGACAGCACGACCGCCACCAGCAGCTGGTAGGGCGAGGCGTATTCGAGCTCGGTCTTCGGGTCGGGGTTGGCTTCGTGGAGGCGGCGGAAGAACTCGCGGATCGCCTCGCGCTTCATCGCTGCCATCGGCGCGTTCAGCCTGCCGCGACCGGTTCGGTGCCACCCTGGCCGTCGGCAGCCTGCGGCGCCTTGGGCGCCGGCGGCGGCTGGCGACGCGCGCGCGCGGCGAGGCGGGCGTTGATGGCGTTGAACGCGGCGATCAGCATGCCGAGCGCGAAGAACGCACCCGGCGGCAGGATCGCCACCAGGAAGCCGGGATAGTCGTCACCGAACACGTTGATCGCCGAGGCACCGGGGATGATCATCTCGATGCCCGCGAACAGCGTGCCCGCGCCGATCAGCTCGCGCATCGCGCCGAGCAGGCCAAGTACCCACACCAGGCCGAGACCCATCATCACCGCGTCGATGGTCGAGGTCAGCGGATGGTTCTTCGCGGCGAAGGCCTCGACGCGGGCGAGCACGATGCAGTTGGTGACGATCAGCGGGATGAAGATGCCGAGCACCAGGTAGAGGTCGTGGAAGAAGGCGTTGAAAGACAGGTCCACCACCGTCGTCAGCGCGGCGATGATCAGGATGAAGACCGGGATGCGGATCTCGTAGGGAATGAAGTTGCGCAGCGAGGATACGGCGAGGTTGGACATCGCCATCACCAGGATGGTGGCCAGGCCGAGGCTGACGGCGTTCACCGTGCTGGTGCTGATGGCGAGGATCGGGCACAGCCCGAGCAGCTGGCCGAGGCCGGTGTTCTGCTTCCACAGGCCGTTCCAGGCGATCTCGCGGAATTGTTGCGGGCTCATGACTCTTCTCCCAGCACGCTGCCGGCCGGCGCGGCGAACAGCGCGTCCAGGCGGCCAGCGGCGAAGGCGGTGATGCGGCCGACCGCGCGCGTCACCGCACGGGCGCTGATGGTGGCACCGGCGCGATAGTCGAAGCTGCCGCCGTCCTTGCGCACGCTCCACCCGGCCGTGTCGACGTCGCGCCAGGTGGTGCCGGTGAACTGGCCGATCCAGGGCGCGTCCTTGCGGCGGTCCTTCTTCGGGTCGATGTAGTCGCCCAGGCCCGGGGTCTCCTTGTGCGCGGTCACGCGCACGCCGGACAGGCGGCCGTCCCTGCCGACCGCCACCACCAGTTCGATGCGGCCGGCGTAGCCGTCGGTGGCCGCGCCTTCGATGACCAGCGCGACCGGCTCGCCGCCCTTGCGCGCGCGCCAGACACGCGCGCCCCCGTCCATGCCGAGCGCGCCCGGCGCGTCCACACGGACCATGTCGTCGAGCAGGGCGTTGTCGTAGCCGGCTGGCGGCAGCACCTCGTCGACCAGGCGTTGCTGCGCCTCCTGCTTCGAGGCCTCGATCGCCGGGCGGGTGAGGCCGTAGGTGGAGGCCATCAGCGCGGTGAACGCCAGCGTGAACACCACCATGATGGCGCCGGTGCGCAGCGAGGTGCGGGTGGCGGAGTAGCGTGCGCTCACTTGTCGCCTCCCGCCGCTTCGCGATGGCCGAACACGCGCGGCTGCGTCTTCATGTCGAGCAGGGGCACGCAGATGTTCATCAGCAGCACGCCGAAGGCGATGCCGTCGGGGTAGGCGCCGAAGTTGCGGATCAGCCAAACGATGAGGCCGACGCCGGCGGCGAACAGCAGCTTGCCGCGCGGGGTGGTGGCGCCGGAGACCGGGTCGGTGACGATGAAGAAGGCGGCGAGCATGGCGCCGCCGCTGGCGAGATGGAACAGCGGCGAGCCGTAGTGGGCCGGATCGATCAGCCAGAACACGCCGGCCAGGCCACCGAGCGCGGCGATGAAGGCGACCGGCATGTGCCAGGTGATGATGCCCTTGGCGAGCAGGAACAGGCCGCCCAGCGCATACCCGGCCGCGACCCATTCCCAGCCGCGGCTGCCGAGCATGCCGAAGGCCGGCCCCTGGCTGACCGATTCGACCGTGGCGCCCGCCGCACGCAGGCCGGTGCGCAGGCTGTCGAGCGCGGTGGCGGCGGTGACGGCGTCGAGCTCGCGCGCACCGCCCAGGATCAGCGCCAGCTGCTCGCCGAAGCCGAGGCCGTCGAGCGCGGGCCACTGCGACATCAGCGCCGGGAAGGCGACGATCATCGTGCAGTACGCCACCATCGCCGGGTTGAAGGGGTTCTGCCCGAGGCCGCCATAGAGCTGCTTGACCGCGAGGATGGCGACCAGCACCGCGCAGGTGGTCAGCCACCACGGCGCGATCGCCGGCAGGCTGAGCGTCACCAGCCAGGCGGTGAGCACCGCCGAGAGGTCGGCGACGGCCAAGCCGATCGGACGCTTGCGCAGCGACATCACCAGCGCCTCGGCGAAGACCGCGACCACGGTGGCGATCGCCAGGTTGACCAGGATGGCGGGGCCGGCCTGCCACACGTAGGCGGCGATGCCGGGCAGCAGCGCGATCAGCACCAGGCCCATGGTGCGCTGCACGCTGACCGCCTTGCGGACGTAGGGGGAATGGATCATGGCGGACTCAGGGGCGGGGCTCGGCGCCGGGTGTGGTGGCTGCGGTGTCGCTCGCGGCTGTGCGGGCGTCCGCGCTCGGGGCGGTCGCGGCGGAGGCCTCCAGCGCCTTGCGCCGCGCCTCGATGTCGGCGATCTCGGCCTGCGTTTCCGGGCTCAGGTTGTCGGTGTTCTGCGGCTGGATCTCGGCCTTCTGCGCCTTCGCCCGCGCCAGCGCGGCGGCGATCAGGGCCTTCTTTGGGTCCTCGGCGGCAGCGGCCTCGGCGGGCGGCGGCGACTCCGCACCGCCGCTCTCGGCCAGCTTGGCGCGCGTCTCTGCGGCCTTGGCGGCGAGCTTGGCGGCTTTCTCGGCCTTCTCGCGCTCCTGGCGGAAGTTGCGGAACTCGAAGCGTTCGCGCGCCTGGTCGGCCGCCGCCTTCTCGCGCTCGCGAGCCCAGATCTCGCTCTTGGCGAAGCGGAAGTAGTCGACCAGCGGGATGTGCGCCGGGCAGACGTAGCTGCAGCAGCCGCACTCGATGCAGTCGAAGAGGTGGTATTCCTGCGCCTTGCCGAAGTTTTTCGAGCGGCTGAACCAGTACAGCTCGAAGGGCTGCAGCTCGGCCGGGCAGGCCTTGGCACACTCGGTGCAGCGGATGCAGGGCTGCTCCGGCGGCGCGGGCGGGAACAGCCGGGGCGAAGCGGAGATCAGGCAGTTGCTGCCCTTGACGATGGGCACGTCGAGCCGTGGCAGCGCGAAGCCCATCATCGGCCCGCCGAGCAGGGTGCGGTCGGTGTCGGGGCGCGGACGCGCGAGCGGCAGCAGGTCCTGCACCGGGGTGCCGATCAGCACCTCCCAGTTGCCGGCGTTGTCGACGTTGCCGGTGAGGGTGACGATGCGGCTGATCAGCGGTTCGCCGTGCGCGATGGCGCGATACACCGCATG
>JARRBR010000041.1 GCA_029982755.1 Rhodocyclaceae bacterium | reverse complement strand
ATGTGGGCGACCACCGAGCGCGCCAGCGAGGACAGAGAGTAGCCGCCCTCGAGGATCGACACGACGCGCTTGTGGCCACAGTCCTCGGCCACGTCCTTGATCTGCTTGGTCGCCCACATGTAGTCGGCCTCGAGCAGGCCGAGCGAGCCCATGTCATCCTCGTAATGCGCGTCGAAACCGGCCGAGATGAAGATCATCTGCGGATTGTGGCTGCGCAGCGCGGGCACCACGATGTCGCCGAAGACCTGGCGGAAGGCGTCGCCGCGCGTGCCGGCCGGCAGCGGCACGTTGCACATGTGCGCCGGCGGATTCTCGGTGCCGCAGTAGGGATAGAAGGGGTGCTGGAAGATCCCGGCCATCATCACCCGCGGGTCATCGCGGAAGATGTCCTCGGTGCCGTTGCCGTGGTGCACGTCGAAATCGACGATCGCCACCCGTTCCAGGCCGTGCGCCGCGATGGCATGGCGCGCGGCGATGGCGACGTTGTTCATGAAGCAGAAGCCCATCGCCTTGGCCCGCTCGGCGTGATGGCCAGGCGGACGCACGGCGCAGAACGCGTTCTCGATCTCGCCCTTCATGACCAGGTCGGTGGCGAACACGCCCGCTCCGGCCGAGCGCAGCGCGGCCTTCATCGTCCCCGGACTCATCGCGGTATCGGGGTCGAGGTGGCGGATGCCGTGCTCGGGCACGTTGCCGAGCAGGCTGTCGAGGTACTCGGACGGATGAACGCGGGTGATCTGCTCGCGTTCGGCGACCGGCGCGTCGTAGAAGGAGATGTACATGTCCAGGCCGACGGCGATCAGGCGATCGTTGATCGCCGACAGCCGGTCCGGACATTCGGGGTGCATGGACCCCATGTCGTGCAGCCAGCAGTCACGGTGCGTGATGAATGCCGTGGTGGTCATACTCCTCCCTCTCCCATCGCGAACGCCCGGCGGGGCAACCGAGGTCGCCTGCGCCGGCCACTTGTCGTGCCGGTCATCGTGATGAAGGTCATCCGGACCGGCTGGCTTTGTCGTCTATTATCACCGCTTCCCGGCCAATTTCACAGTACGCCCGCAATGCCCCTGCATCATGCAAATCGCCTGCTCGAGACGGCCGGCCGCATCATCCTCGGCAAGGAACGCGAGCTGCGCCTCGCCCTCGCCTGCCTGATCGCGCGCGGCCACCTGCTGATCGAGGACGTCCCCGGGGTGGGCAAGACCACGCTCGCCCACGTGCTCGCACGGCTGATCGGGCTGCAGTTCCAGCGCATCCAGTTCACCAGCGATCTGCTGCCGGCGGACATCCTCGGCGTGTCGATCTTCGACCGCAGCACGAGTGCCTTCCGCTTCCATCCCGGCCCGGTGTTCGCCCAGCTGATCCTCGCCGACGAGATAAACCGGGCGACGCCGAAGACGCAGAGCGCCCTGCTAGAGGCCATGGAGGAGCGCCAGGTTACCGCCGACGGCGCCACCCTCGCGCTGCCCGAGCCCTTCTTCGTCATCGCCACCCAGAACCCGGCGCACCAGATCGGCACCTTCCCGCTCCCGGAAAGCCAGCTCGACCGCTTCCTGCTGCGCATCCGCCTCGGCTACCCGGACCGCGCCGCCGAACGCGCGCTGCTGATGGGCGAAGACCGGCGTGAACTGCTCGAACGCCAGCCCGCGGTCGCCAGCCCGTCCGCACTGCTCGAGCTGCAGCATGCCGCTCAGGGCCTGCACGTCTCCGACGCACTGGTGGACTATGTCCAGGCCCTGCTCGGCGCCACCCGCAACAGCCCGGAGCTGATCAATGGGCTCAGTCCGCGCGCCGGCCTCGGCCTGCTCGCCGCCGCCCGTGCCTGGGCGCTGCTCGACGGACGGGATCACGTGTTGCCCGAAGACGTGCAGACCCTGTTCCCCCACGTGGCCGCGCACCGCCTGCATCTGGCCGGCGACGGCAGGCCGGTACCGCCGGCGACGCTGGTGCGCCTGATGCAGGCGATCGCGGTCCGCTGATGCATCGGGCCGCATCCCTCGCGGCCGCCGTGCGCCGCGGCGCCGATCGCTGGCTGTTCCGCATCGGCGCGCCCGAAACGGCGCCGATCCGCCTCACTCAGCGCCGCATCTACGTCCTGCCGACCCGGGCCGGGCTGGGATTCGCCGCCGCGCTCGCGGTGATGCTGGTGACCTCGATCAACTACAACCTCAGCCTTGGCTACGGCCTCGTCTTCCTGCTCGGCGGCGCGGCGACGGCCAGCATCGTGCACGCCTTCCGCAACCTGCTCGGACTGTCCCTGCGGCCCGGGCGCTGCGAGCCGGTGTTCGCCGGCGAGGCGGCCGGCTTCCGGCTGCTGATCGACAATCCGCGCCCGTCGCGCCGCCCGGCGCTCAGGCTGCGGGCGCACGGACAAGTCGGCGCGTTCGAACTCGGACCCAGCACCGAGTCGACCGTCGTGCTGGGCTGCCCCACCACCCGCCGCGGCCGCCTGCCCCTGGGCCGCAGCGTGATCGAGACCACCTGGCCACTCGGCCTGATCCGGGCCTGGAGCGTGTTCGTGCCCGACGCGGACTGCGTCGTCCATCCCTCACCCGAGGCCGCAGCGCCGCCGCTCCCCGACGACGGCACGGAAGGGGCAGGCACGAGCGCCAGCATGCGTGATGGCGACGACGACTTCGCCGGCCTGCGCGCACACCGCAGCGCGGACTCGCCGCGGCACGTCGCGTGGAAGGCGCTCGCCCGCGGCGGCCCGATGCTGACCAAGCAGTACAGCGCTGCCCGCGGCGGCGACCTGCTGCTGGCGTGGTCCGCGCTGCCTGGCCACCTCGACGACGAACAGCGCCTGTCGCGGCTCACCGCATGGGTCCTGCGCGCCGAGCAGGACGGGCGTCACTACGGCCTGCACATGCCGAACACGCGGATTGCGCCGGGCCACGGCCACGATCACCGCGACCACTGCCTGCGCGAGCTGGCGCTGTTCGGCACTACGGCAGGGGACATGGAGCAGCGACCATGAGCGCCGCGGCAGCCGGATTCGTGGCAATGCTGAAACGCGGGGCCGCGGCCGGCCGCGTTCCGGCACCCGCCCTCGATCGCCGCCAGGGCCTGTGGCTGCTCGCGGCCGCGGCGCTCACCGTGGTGCCGCACGGCCTGTGGCTGCCACCCTGGATCCATGCGCTCTGCCTGCTGTTGCTGGCCTGGCGCGGGCTGATCCTGTGGCAGGGTACCCGCCCGCCGCCGGCGCTGCTGCTGCTCGCCGTGGCCGCAGCGGTCGCAGCCGGCGTGCGTCTCGAATTCGGCCACTTCTTCGGCAAGGATCCCGGCGTCGCCCTGCTCGCCCTGCTGCTCGGGGTGAAGCTGCTGGAGGCACGCGCGGCGCGCGACATCCGCGCCGGCGTGCTGCTGTGCCTGTTCCTGCAACTGGCGCTGTTCCTCGAGAACCAGTCGATCGCGGCCGCGGCCATGGCACTCCTCGGCACCCTGACCTGCCTCGGCGCCCTCGTCGCGCTGGCCGATCCGGCCGGCAGCGTGCGCGAGCACGTGCGCAGCGCGACGCTGCTGCTCGTCCACGGGCTGCCCTTCCTGCTCGTCTTCTTCGTGCTCTTTCCGCGCATCCAGGGCCCGCTGTGGGGCTTGCCCGCCGATGCCTTCAGCGCCAGCACCGGCCTGTCGGACACGATGACGCCGGGCTCGATCAGCGCACTCGGCAACTCCTCGGCCATCGCCTTGCGCGCCGCCTTCGACGGCCCGCCGCCGCCGCCCGCGCAGCGCTACTGGCGCGGCCCCGTGCTTGCCGATTTCGACGGCCGTACCTGGACCGCGGCGCGGTTCGCCGAGGCGGACACGCCCTTCTACCGCCCGGTCGGCCGCCGGCTCGACTACGTGCTCACCCTCGAACCGCACAACCGGCGCTGGCTGATGGCGCTGGACTACCCCGGCGAGGCTGGGCCGCTCGTGCGCTTCGCCAGCGACCATCAGGCCCTGAGCGCGCGCCCGGTGCAGAGCCGCAGCCGCTTCGCGCTCAGCGCCTACCCGGACGCGCCGGTCGGCACCGGCGAATCGCCCACGGTGCTCGCGGCCGCGACCCGCCTGCCGGCGGGGAGCAATCCGCGCAGCCGCGAACTGGCCGCGAGCCTGGCTGCAGGCGCCGCCTCCCACGCCGAGATTCTCGAGCGCGTGCTCGCGCACATGCGGGCGGCCCGGCTCAGATACACGCTGCGTCCGCCGCTGCTCGGCGCCCACAGCGCGGACGAATTCCTGTTCGACTCCCGCAGCGGCTTCTGCGAGCACTTCGCCTCGGCCTTCGCGGTGCTGATGCGGGCGGCCGGCGTGCCCACCCGCATCGTCACCGGCTACCAGGGCGGCGAGATCAACCCCGTCGACGGCTACCTGGTCGTCCGCCAGTCCGACGCCCATGCCTGGGCCGAGGTATGGCTGGCCGGGCGCGGCTGGCTGCGGGTCGATCCGACCGCGCTCGCCGCCCCGGAGCGGATCGCGGACGGGCTGGCTGCGGCGCTGGGCGCCGAGGACGCGCTGCCGCTGATGCTGCAGGCGGACATGGCCTGGCTGCGCGGACTGCGCCATCGCTGGGAGGCGCTCTCGAACTCCTGGAACCAGTACGTTCTTGGCTACAATCCCGAACGCCAGCGCGAACTTCTCGCCAATCTCGGGTTCGATTACCGCAGTGCGGCGAAACTGGCCGGACTGCTGGCGGGGATCTCGGCCCTGCTGCTGCTCGGCCTCTATGCCTGGGCGAGCTGGCAGCGCCGGACCTCGGACCCCGTGCAACGGGCCTGGGAACGCTTCTCCACCCGCATGGCGAGGGCGGGCCTCGGGCGCGAACCCTGGGAGGGGCCGCTCGCCTATGGCGACCGCCTCGCCGAAGCCCTGCCGGACCAGGCGGACAGCCTGCACGCGATCTGTGCAGCCTATGCCCGCCTCCGTTATGGCGCCGTGCAGGCGGGCGATCGTCAGTTGCGCACGCTGCAGAAGCAGATGAAAGGAATCCGAATCCAATGAGCAACAACACAGCGCCCACGCACATGCCGGCGGGCACCGCCCCCGCGACCGAACGCCGCCGCGTGCACGCGCGCCTGCGCCATCTCCTCGGCAGCCTGGTCGCCGGCCTAGTGCTCGTCGGCGCCCCCGTCGCTGCCTCCGCCTCGTATGCGGACCGCGAGGAAACCCGCAGCTTCATCGCCGAAGTGGCCGAACGCCATGCCTTCGACCCCGCCGAACTCGAGCGCGCACTGGCACAGGCCCGCCACGAGCCTGCGGTGATCCGCCTGATCACGCCACCGACACGCAAGGGCGTGCGCTCCTGGCGCGACTACCGGGCGCGCTTCCTCGACGACATCCGCATCGATGGCGGCATGGCGTTCTGGTACCAGTACGCGGGCGAACTCGAGCGCGCCGCCACCGAGTTCGGGGTGCCGGCCGAGGTCATCGTCGCCATCATCGGCGTGGAGACGATCTACGGCCGCAACACCGGCAACTTCGAGACGCTGTCTGCGCTCGCCACCCTGGCCTTCGACTATCCGCCGCGGGCCGATTTGTTCCGGCGCGAGCTCGAGGCCCTGTTCCTGCTCGCCCGCGAACAGGGACGCGACCCCGCCAGCTACAGCGGCTCCTTCGCCGGCGCGCTCGGCTACCCGCAGTTCCTGCCGAGCAGCGTCCGTGCCTATGCGGTCGACTTCGACGGCAACGGCCGCATCGACTTCGACAATGACCCGATCGATGCCATCGGCAGCGTCGCCAACTACCTCCGTGTCCATGGCTGGCAGCCCGGAGAGCCGGTCGCCGAGCGCGCCCGCCTCGCCCCCGACACCGACGGCGCCCCGCTGATCGCCGCCGGCATCGAACCCCGCCTCGACCCCGCGCATCTGAGCCAGCGCGGCGTCACCACGCTGGACGGACGTCCGGCAGCTGCGGTCGCCACACTGGTGGACCTCGAGACGCCCGGGGAAGACACGGAGTACTGGCTCGGCTACCGCAACTTCTACGTCATCACGCGCTACAATCGAAGCAGTTTCTACGCCATGTCGGTGTTCGAGCTCGCCGAGGCGCTGCGCCTGCGCAGGGTGGTCGACGGGATCCGCGCCGAGCGCCGCTGAGGGATCCGCCCGCCATGACCGCCCGCCCGAACGCCCACGAAGCAGCAGCGAACCTGGTTGCGGCGCCGCTGACCCTGTCAGACATCGGCGCTTCGGTGCGTTTCGGCCTCGGCCAGTTCCGGGCGATGCCGCTGATCAGTGCGACCTTCGCCGCACTCTTCGTGGCGGTCGGCGTGCTGATGTACGCGGTGCTCGAATTCGGCGAGATCGCACCGATGAGCCTGTCCCTGGCCGGCGGATTCATGCTCGTAGGGCCGGCCCTACTCGTGGGCTTCTTCTCTCTCTCGGACAAGCTGCGCAAGGCCCGCCACGTCGGCTTCGGTGACATCTGGGAAGGCTTTCGCCGCATGCCGCGCGGCGGCTGGGTGGTTTCCTTCGTCTGCGGCCTGCTGTTCCTGATCTGGATAACCGACGCGGGGATCCTCTACGGCTTCATGGTCGGCCGCGAATCCTTCGGCTTCCTGCGACTGCTGCGGATCGAGGGCGTCGTGGTGAACTACGCCGCCTACAGCGCGATCATGGGCGCGGTGCTGGCCTTCATCCTGTTCACGGTGTCGGCGTTCTCGATTCCCCTCATCTACGACGGGCGGGCGCAGCTCGTTTCAGGCGTCGTGGCGAGCGTCCGTGCGGTGTTCGGCCACTTCGGCGTCATGATGTGCTGGGCCTTGCTGCTCTCGGCGGTCATCATCGTCAGCGCCCTGCTGCTGCCGCTGCTGCTGGTGACCCTGCCGGTGATGGCTTACGCCAGCCGCGAGCTCTATCTGCGCGCCTTCCCGACGCCCGGCGGCGCGGAACGGGCCTGAGCGCTCACAGCAAGGCATCGCGCGAGATGCCGTGACGCTTGAGGATGCGCCGCAGCTGACCGAGCGCCTCGAGCTGGATCTGGCGCACACGCTCGCGCGTCAGCTCTAGACGTGCCGCGAGTTCCTCCAGGGTCAGCAATTCGCATTCGTCGATGCCGTAGCGATGGCGGATCACCATGCGCTGCTTGTCGCTCAGCATCTTTATCCACTCGCGCACGAGGGACTCCACTTCCGAGCCGTGGATCTGCACGTCCGCGGTCGCCTGATGCTCGTCCGCCAGCGACTCGCCGATCGACAGCGTGGGGTCGATGTCGAGCGGTGCGTCGAGCGAGGCCGTGTGTTCGCTCAAGGCCAGGATGCTGCGCACCTCCTCGATGCTTTTCCCGAGGCGGGCGGCAATCTGCTCGAGGGAGGATTCGCCGTTCGAGTGCGACTCGATATGGCGTTGCGCGCGCAGGACCTGGTTGAGCTCCTTGACCACGTGCACCGGCAGGCGGATGGTGCGCGACTGGTTCATGATCGCGCGCTCGATGTTCTGCCGGATCCACCAGGTGGCGTAGGTCGAAAACCGGAAGCCGCGCTCGGGGTCGAATTTCTCGAGGGCGTGCATGAGGCCGAGATTGCCCTCCTCGACCAGGTCGAGCAGCGGGATGCCGCGATTCAGGTAGTGCTTGGCGATATTGACGACCAGGCGCAGGTTGCGCTCGATCATGGTCTGGCGCGCATCGAAATCGCCCATGCGCACCCGGCGGGCGATCTCGAGTTCCTCCACCGCGGTGAGCAGCGGATTGGCGCCGATCTCGTTCAGGTAAAGCTGCGTGACGTCGCTGAAGAAGTCGTTCTCGACCACCGGCAGCGCATGGGACGCGAACACCTCCACCTCGGGTGGAAGATCCGGTTCATGACTTTCCAGTTCGTCAAGATTCGCCGGCTCTTCCATGCTTTCCCCTTAGCGTGCGGGCAGATATCCCATCGGATCCACGGCCTTGCCCTGCTTGCGGATCTCGAAGTGCAACTTGGGCCGATCCGCTTCCGAGCTGCCCAGCTCCGCGATCTTCTGGCCCTGGACGACGTCGTCGTCTTCCTTCACCAGCAGCCTGTCGTTGTGCGCATAGACCGAGTTGTACTCCTGGTTATGCTTGATGACAATCAGCTTGCCGTAGCCACGCAGGCCGCTGCCCGCATAGACGACCTTGCCGGCGGATGCCGCATACACCGGGTCACCGACGCTCCCGCCGATGTCGAGGCCCTTGTTGGACGCCTCGTTGTAGCCGGCGAGCAGGGCACCCTTTGCCGGCCACTGCCACTGCCCGCTCATTGCGGCCGCGGACGGGGTCGCAGCAGGAGGCGGTGTCGGCACCGATGGCTCGGCGATCGGCGCCTTGCCGCCGATCGGCTCGCGCACCAAGGGCACGGCCCCGGCGTCGGTACCGGTCGGCGGCACCGGCGTCGCGACCGCAGCGCCCTGGCCCGGCGCGACGATCGCGACCGGCGCGGCGCCGGCAGGCGACACGCGGATGGTCTGGCCGACGTGGATCTGGTTGGGATCGGTGATGCCGTTCCAGCTCACCAGGTCCGGCAACGTCACCCCGTACTGGCGGGCGATCGCGAGCAGCGTCTCGCCCTGGCGCACCGTGTGGAAGCCAGAAACCGGTGCGGGCGTCGTCACGCCGCTGGCAGCGCTTCCGCTCCCGTCACGCACCGGCGCGGTGACCTTGGAGGCGCAGCCGGCACTCAGCAGTGCAACGAGCAGAAGAGAGAGATAGCTTGTACGTGTATGCATCCGAAATTACCGTTGTTTCATTCCGTACCGCTGAGCAAGGGAACGAAGCGCACCGCCTCGTAAACGCTCTCGCGGAAGACATTTCCCTGCCGTTCGATCAGCACGAGCCGCTGCTCGCCGCCGCCCACCGGCACGATCAGGCGCCCGCCGGGCGCCAGCTGGTCCTTGAGCGCGGGCGGCACGCCGATGGCCGCGGCAGCAACGACGATGCTGTCGAAGGGCGCCGCCTCGGGAAGACCAAGGCTGCCATCGGCAAGTTTCAGCCGTACGTTCGGAAGACGCAAGGGGCGCAGATTCGCCCGCGCACGATCGAGCAAGGGGCGGATCCGCTCGACCGCATAGACCTCTGAGGCCAGCAGCGACAGCACGGCCGCCTGGTAGCCGCAGCCGGCACCGACCTCCAGCGTCCGCCCGAGCTCGCGACCGGCGCGCAACAGTTCGATCATCCGTGCCACGACGAAGGGCTGCGAAATCGTCTGCTGGAACCCGATCGGCAAGGGAGTATCGTCGTACGCGCTGAATGCCAGTCCTTCCTCGACGAAGGCGTGGCGCGGGACGGCCTGAATGGCCGCGAGCACACGCTCGTCGCGGATGCCCTGCGTGCGCAGGCGCTCGACCATGCGTGCGCGCGCGCGCGCCGCCTGCCCCGCGTCGGCCACCCGTGTGATCACTGCTGTAGCCAGTCGAAGACCGCCGCGATCTGGCCGGTATGCGTGAGATCGATCTGCAGCGGCGTGACCGACACGAAGCCGTTGGCCACCGCGTGGAAATCGGTCCCCTCACCCGCATCCGCCGCGCCCCCGGCCGCCCCCACCCAATACACCGTATCGCCACGCGGCGTCTGGCTGCGCACCACCGGCTCGGCCTTGTGGCGCTTGCCCAGCCGGGTCACCCGCACGCCGCGCAGGCGCTCGTAGGCGACATCGGGAACGTTGACGTTCAGCAGCACCGGATGCGGAAAGGGATTGCGCATGAAGCGCTCTGCGAGGTCGCGCGCGACGCGTGCCGCGGTGCTGAAATCGGTGGCCGACTTGCTGACCAGCGACACTGCGATCGAGGGCACGCCGAGCAGGAAACCCTCGGTCGCTGCAGCGACCGTACCGGAGTAGACGGTGTCGTCGCCCATGTTGGCGCCGTGGTTCACGCCCGAGACGACCATGTCCGGCATATGGTCGAGCATGCCGGTGACCGCCAGATGGACGCAGTCCGTCGGCGTGCCATTGACGTGGTAGAAGCCGTTGGCCGTGCGCTTGAGCGAGAGCGGACGATCCAGGGTCAGCGAGTTGCTCGCACCGCTGCGGTCCCGCTCGGGCGCCACCACCGTGACCTCGCCGAGCGTGCCCAGAGCCTCGGCAAGCGCCGAAATACCCGGAGCGAAATAACCGTCGTCGTTGCTGACCAGAATACGCATTTGAAATCCGTACGGGTTACCGGGAAGAACGGCCGGAGTAGCGGATGTTAGCACAGCGTCCTCGCGCTATCGGCAAGGGCGCCGCAAAACAAAAAACCGGCCGAGGCCGGTTTGTTTGATTGGTCGGGGCGGCGGGATTCGAACTCGCGACCCCTTGCACCCCATGCAAGTGCGCTACCAGGCTGCGCTACGCCCCGACACGAGCCGCCATTATAGCAGCGGTTTCTGGAATTACCAGAAATTTGCCAAGAAAATTTCAGCCCCGCAGCTCCGCCAGCGTCGCCTGGATGTCGCTGCGCAGCGCCCGCAGCAGTTCCCGGTAGCGCTCCGCCTCGACCTGGCTCTCCTGCTCGTGGATCGCAGACTCGCCAAGCCGGTTGCGCGCACCGGAGATCGTGAAGCCTTCCTGATACAGGAGCTGCCTGATGCGACGGATCAGCAGCACCTCATGGTGCTGGTAGTAGCGCCGGTTGCCACCACGCTTGACCGGCTTGAGCTGGGTGAACTCCTGCTCCCAGTAGCGCAGCACGTGCGGCTTGACCAGGCACAGCTCGCTGACCTCGCCGATCGTGAAATAACGCTTCGCCGGGATCGGGGGCAGATCCTGCGCTTCGGTATCAGGGCTGCTTGCTTGCATCGCTGAGTTGCTCCACCGCGGCCTTCAGTTTCTGGCTGGCGTGGAAGGTGACCACACGGCGCGCGGTGATCGGGATTTCCTCGCCGGTCTTGGGGTTGCGCCCGGGACGCTGAGGCTTGTCGCGCAACTGGAAATTGCCGAAGCCCGACAGCTTGACGCTGTCGCCACGCTCGAGCGCAGTCCGGATCTCCTCGAAGAAGCCTTCGACCATGTCCTTGGCCTCGCGCTTGTTGAGCCCGACCTGCTCGAACAGGAGGTCCGCGAGTTCTGCCTTGGTCAGCGTCATCGCGTCAGCCTCCCGCGCCACGCAGGCGACCTCCGAGCACGGTCTCCGCCTGCTGGACGAGTACGGCCATCGCCGCCTCGACTTCGGCGTCCTCGAGTGTGCGCTGAGTATCTTGCATCGATACCCTGAAGGCAAGACTCTTCTTGTCCGGGTCGATGCCCTTGCCATGATAGACGTCGAACAGGCTGATCTCGCGCACGATGGCGGGCGCCGCCGCGCGCAGGACTTCCAGCACACGCTCGACCGGGACGTCCATGGCGATCACGAGCGCGAGGTCGCGGCGCACGGCCGGCATGCGCGAGATCTCGGCGTAGGCCGGCATGCGCGCGGCGAGCGCGGCATCGAGCGCGACTTCGAACACCACTGGCGCGCTACCCAGATCGTAGCGCTGCACCCACACCGGATGCAGCTCGCCGATCGCGCCGATGACGTGGCCATCGAGCCTGACCGAGGCCGCACGCCCCGGATGCAGCGCCGGATGCGACAGCGGCGCGAACGCGAGCTCGCGCGGCGCGAACAGGGCCTCGAGATCGCCCTTGACGTCGTAGAAGTCGACATTGCGCGCACGCTCGCCCCACTGCTCCGGCAGCACCGAGCCGGCGGCCAGGCCGGCGACGTTCATGACCTGGTGGAAGCCGCGCACCGGCTCGCCATCGGCCTTGCGCTCGAATACCCGCGCCACCTCGAACACGCGCACACGATCGATCTGGCGCTTGCGGTTGGTCGCCAGCGTATCGACCAGGCCGGGGATCAGGCTCGAGCGCATCACGCTGAGCTGGCTGGCGATCGGGTTGGCGAGGCGGATGGGGTTCTCGTTGGCGCAGAAGTCGCGCTCCCACGCCTCCTCGACGAAGGCGAAATTCACCACTTCCTGGTAGCCGCGGGCCGCGAGCAGATGGCGCAGCGCCCACACCGGGCGGCTGTGCTCGGAGCTCGGCAGCATCATCAGGCTGCCCTGCGGCGCGACCGCAGGGATGTTGTCGTAACCGTGCAGGCGGGCGAGTTCCTCGATCAGATCCTCCTCGATCTCGATGTCGAAGCGCCAGGACGGCGGCGTGACGAGGAAATCCTCGCCATCACGTGCCACGTCCAGATGCACGCGCTGCAAGAGGGCGAGCATGGCCTCATCGTCGAGCGTCACGCCGAGCACGCGACGCGCGCGGGCCGGGCGCAGGCGCACCGGCTTGCGCGCCGGCAGCGCGTCGGGCTCCTGCGCCTCGACCACCGGACCGGCCTCGCCGCCGCAGATCTCGAGCACGAGTTGCGTCGCGCGCTCGAGGGCAGTACGCGCGAGTTCCGGGTCGACCCCGCGCTCGAAGCGGTGCGAGGCGTCCGAGCTGAAGCCGTAGCCGCGCGCACGGCCGGCGATGGCGTCGGGCGCGAAGAAGGCGCTCTCGAGGAAGACCTCGGTGGTCTCCAGCGTGATCCCGCTGTCCTCGCCGCCCATGATGCCGGCGAGCGCGAGCGCACGCGCCTCATCGGCGATCAGCAGCGTGTCCGCTGCCGGGGTCACGGTCTGCTCGTTGAGCAGCAGCACCTGTTCGCCCGTGCGCGGCAGGCGTACGTGGATCGCCCCCTGCAGCCGGGTGTTGTCGAAGGCATGCAGCGGCTGGCCGAGTTCGAGCATGACGTAGTTGGTGATGTCGACCAGCGCGCTGATCGAGCGCACACCGCTGCGCACCAGGCGACGCACCATCCATTCCGGCGTCGGCGCCTTGGCATTCACTCCCTGCAGGATGCGGCCGCAGTAGCGCGGGCAGGCGGCGGGCGCGTCGAGCACGATCTCGCGGCGAGCATCGACGGTGGGCTCGACCGCCTCAACCGCGGTCAGCTGCAATGGCGCCCCGGTGATCGCCGCCACCTCGCGAGCCACCCCGGCCAGGCTCAGGCAGTCCGCACGGTTGGGAGTGAGCTTGATCGTGAACAGGGTGTCGTCGAGGCCGAGATAGTCGCGGATGTCGGTGCCGACCGGCGCATCCTCGGGCAGCGCGTAGAGGCCGCCGTGATCCTCGGACAGGCCGAGCTCCCGCGCCGAGCACAGCATGCCGAAAGATTCGACGCCGCGCAGCTTGGCCTTCTTGATCTCGAACTCGCCCGGCAGTACCGCGCCGACAACGGCGCACGGCACCTTCATGCCGGCGCCGGCATTGGGGGCACCGCAGACGATCTGCAGCAGCTCGCCGGTGCCGGCATCGACCTTGCACAGCTTGAGCTTGTCGGCGTTGGGATGCTTCTCGGCCTCGACGATCTGCGCCACCACCACCCCCCTGAAGGCAGGCGCGGCCGGCTCGGCCTCCTCGACCTCGAGGCCGGCCATGGTCAGCAGGTGGCCGAGTTCGGCGCTGTTCAACTGCGGATCGACGAAGGTCCGCAGCCACTGTTCGGAGAATTGCATGATTCGATTACCCGGATTGCGTGAGAGGGCAAGGTCTGGTCGGTGCCGCGCGCAAGCAACGCCCCGGCGGCGCCGCCCAGGCGCTCAGCGGAACTGGCTCAGGAAGCGCAGGTCGCCTTCGAAGAACAGGCGCAGGTCGTTCACGCCGTAGCGCAGCATGGTCAGGCGGTCCGGCCCCATGCCGAAGGCGAAGCCGGTGTAGCGCTCGGGGTCGATGCCGCCGAAGCGCAGCACGTTCGGGTGCACCACGCCGCAGCCGGCGATCTCCAGCCAGCGCCCTTCCAGCGCGCCGCTCATGAAGGCGACGTCGATCTCGGCCGAAGGCTCGGTGAAGGGGAAGAAGGAAGGGCGGAAGCGCACCTTCAGGTCGTCGGTCTCGAAGAAGCGGCGCAGGAAGTCGGCGATCACGCCCTTGAGATCGGCGAAGCTGACCTTCTCGCCCACCCACAGGCCCTCGACTTGATGGAACATCGGCGAGTGGGTGGCGTCGGAGTCGACGCGGAACACACGCCCGGGCGCGATGATGCGCAGATCGGGCATCGCCGCCGCGTCGCGGTGGCGCTCGACATGGGCCTGCATGGCGCGGATCTGCACCGGGCTGGTGTGGGTGCGCAGCAGCACGTCGTCGTGACCTTCGAGGTAGAAGGTGTCGTGCATCGAGCGCGCCGGATGGTTCTCGGGCGTGTTCAGCGCGGTGAAGTTGTGCCAGTCGGTCTCGATCTCGGGGCCGTCGGCGACCACGAAGCCGATCGAGGCGAACAGCTGCTCGACGCGCTCGAGCGTGCGGCTGACCGGATGCAGGCCACCCTGCGCACTGCCGCGCCCGGGCAGGGTCACGTCCAGCGCCTCGGCGGCGAGCTGGGCCAGCAGCGCGGCTTCGCGCAGCGCGTTGCGTCGCGCCTCGAGTGCGTTCTCGATCGCCACCTTGGCGGCGTTGATCGCCGCACCGGCTTCGCGGCGCGCCTCCGGATCGAGCTTGCCGAGCGATTTAAGGCGCTCGGTCAGCGACCCCGCCTTGCCGAGATAACGCGCCTTGGCCTGTTCGAGCTGCGCGCCATCGGCAGCCGCGGCGAAGTCGGCCGCAGCCTGTTGTACCAGTTGATCGAGCTGTTCCATGTCCCTGCCCTGGCGGATTGCGGTGTTGCGAGACGGCGGCCGCGGATCCGGCCGCTCATCGGGGGATTCGTGATTTCCGTTCCGACGCCGGGGGTCTCGCCCGCGGCGACGGCGATTCAGAAAAAAAAAGGAGGCCAGGCCTCCTTTTTTCGGACTGCGTGAGATTACGCAGCGAGTTTGGCCCGGGCTTGTTCGGCAATCGCGGCAAACGCCGGCTTGTCGAACACGGCCAGGTCGGCCAGCACCTTGCGGTCGATCTCGATCGCAGCCTTCTTCAGGCCGTTCATGAAGGTGCTGTAGGTCAGGCCCAGTTCACGTGCGGCGGCGTTGATACGCGCGATCCACAGCGTGCGGAACTGACGCTTGCGCTGACGACGGTCGCGGTAGGCGTACTGACCCGCCTTCATCACCGCCTGTTTGGCGATGCGATAGACGTTCTTGCGACGGCCGCGATAACCCTTGGCCTGGGAAAGGACTTTCTTGTGACGGGCGCGGGCGGTTACACCACGTTTAACGCGAGGCATTGCGGTCTCCTATCAAGCGTACGGAAGCATGGCGCGGATCAGCTTTTCATCGGCCGCATGAACTTCGGTCATGCCGCGCAGCTGACGCTTCGCCTTGGTCGTTTTCTTGGTCAGGATGTGGCGCTTGAACGCCTGGGACCGCTTGATCCCGCCACTCGAGCGGACCTTGAAGCGCTTCTTGGCGCCGCTCTTCGTCTTCATCTTGGGCATTGCTGAGACTCCATGTTTTTGGATGACACCAGGGTAGCGCCGATGACCCGACGCGTTTCATTACCCGGCACCACTTGTTTTCCGCTGGACGATCTTCCGACATCCAGCGGTCTTGCCCCCGAAGGGGCAAATCCCCAGAACCTTAGCGGTTCTTCTTCGGCGCGATGATCATGATCATCTGACGCCCTTCCATCTTCGGCATCTGTTCGACCTGACCCAGTTCCTCCAGGTCGGCCTTGATGCGCTCCAGCTGACGCAGACCGAACTCCTGGTGGGCCATTTCACGGCCACGGAAGCGCAAGGTCACCTTGCACTTGTCGCCTTCTTCCAGGAAGCGCTTGAGGTTGCGCAGCTTGATCTGATAGTCGTTCTCGTCGGTACCGGGCCGGAGCTTGACCTCCTTGACCTGCACCTGCTTCTGCTTGAGTCGGGCTTCGTGGGCCTTCTTCTGTTCCTGATACTTGAACTTGCCGAAATCCATCAGCTTGCACACGGGCGGCACTGCCATCGGTGCGATCTCGACCAGATCCAGCCCGGCCTCTTCGGCCATGTTGAGGGCTGCGTTCAGGGACACGATTCCGAGCTGCTCGCCTTCTTCGCCGACGAGCCGGAGTTCGGGCGCGTTGATCTCCCTATTTACGCGCTGCTTTTTTTCTTGAGCGATGGTTCAACTCTCCACGAAAACCAATATCAGACCGAGCCGGCTTTCGCTTCGACTTCGCGACGCCAGCGCTCGATCAGTGCATCGAGGGTCATTTGGCCAAGATCCTGGCCGCCTCGGGCGCGCACGGCCACCAGGCCCGCCGCCTTCTCCTTCTCGCCGGTGACGATCTGGTAGGGCAGCTTCTGCACGCTATGTTCGCGAATTTTATAGTTAATCTTTTCGTTACGCAAATCGGCCTCGACCCGGAACCCCGCCTTGCGCAGCTTCTCGGCGACCTCCGCAGCATATTCGGCCTGTCCTTCCGAGATGTTCATCACCACCGCGTGCTGCGGCGCGAGCCACATCGGCATCGCGCCCGCGTGATGCTCGATCAGGATGCCGATGAAGCGCTCCAGCGACCCCAGGATGGCGCGATGCAGCATGACCGGCACCTTCTTGGTGTTGTCCTCATCGACGTACTCGGCCCCGAGGCGCACCGGCAGATTGAAGTCAAGCTGCAGCGTGCCGCACTGCCAGACACGACCGAGACAGTCCTTCAGCGAGAACTCGATCTTCGGTCCGTAGAAGGCGCCTTCGCCCGGCTGCAGCTCGTAGTGCAGGCCCTGGGCGTCGAGCGCGGCGGCGAGCGCGGCCTCGGCGGCGTCCCACTGCTCGTCGGTGCCGACGCGCTTGTCCGGACGGGTCGACAGCTTGACCTGAACATCGGTGAAGCCGAAATCGTTATAGACCTTCTGCAGCAGGCGGATGAACTCGGCCGACTCCGCCTGCACCTGGCTCTCCGCGCAGAAGATGTGCGCGTCGTCCTGCACGAAGTTACGCACCCGCATGATGCCGTGCAGCGAACCCGATGGCTCGTTGCGGTGACAGGAGCCGAACTCGGCCATGCGCAGCGGCAGGTCGCGGTAGCTCTTGAGGCCCTGGTTGAAGATCTGGATGTGGCAGGGGCAGTTCATCGGCTTGACCGCGTAGTCGCGCTTCTCGGACTGCGTGGTGAACATCAGGTCGGAGTACATGCCCCAGTGGCCGGACTTCTCCCACAGCGAGCGATCCACGATCTGCGGCGTCTTCACTTCCTGGTAGCCGTGCTCGCCGATCGTGCGGCGCAGGTACTGCTCGACCTGCTGCCACAGCGTCCACCCCTTGGCATGCCAGAAGACCATGCCCGGCGCCTCGTCCTGGATATGGAAGAGGTCGAGCTGGCGACCGAGCTTGCGGTGGTCGCGCTTCTCGGCCTCCTCGATCATGTGCAGGTAGGCGTCGAGCTCGTCCTTCTTCATCCACGCCGTGCCGTACACGCGCTGCAGCATCTCGTTCTTCGAGTCGCCGCGCCAGTACGCACCGGCGAGCTTCATCAGCTTGAAGACCTTGAGCTTGCCGGTCGAGGGCACGTGGGGGCCACGGCACAGGTCGATGAAGTCGCCCTGGCGATAAAGGGACACGTCCTCGTTGGCGGGAATCGAGGCGATGATCTCGGCCTTGTAGTGCTCGCCGATGCCCTTGAAGAACTCGACCGCCTTGTCGCGCGGCCACACCTCGCGCTGCACCGGGACATCGCGCTTCGCGATCTCGCCCATGCGCGCCTCGATGGCGGCGAGATCCTCGGGCGTGAACGGGCGCTTGTACGAGAAGTCGTAGTAGAAGCCGTTGTCGATCACTGGCCCGATCGTCACCTGGGCGTCGGGAAAGAGCTCCTTGACCGCGTGCGCCAGCAGGTGGGCGGTGGAGTGGCGGACGATCTCGAGACCTTCGGCGCTCTTGTCGGTGATGATCGCCAGCTCGGCGTCGGCGTCGAGACGATGCGACAGGTCGACCAGGCGCCCGCCCGCGCGACCGGCCAGTGCGGCCTTGGCGAGGCCGGCGCCGATCGAGGCCGCGACCTCGGCCACGGTCACCGGATGATCGAAGCTGCGAACGGAACCGTCGGGAAGCGTGATGTTGGGCATGACTGTGGCCTCGGGCAGAACTCGCCCCCGACAGGGTCGCGGGCCAGGGTACGAACGAAAATTGTGGACGAAAAAAAAGCGCGGTCTAGGCGCGCTTTTTTCTCTAGCAGACAAGCGGAGCCGACCTGTTCAGTTTCCGGCCTGAGTGGTAGTTCGGAACATGAGGATCGACTCCTGAATCTTGGTAGGCGCGATTGGATTCGAACCAACGACCCCCACCATGTCAAGGTGGTGCTCTAACCAACTGAGCTACGCGCCTGCTGAAGCCCCGCATTATAGGCACTCGAAAAATCTTGTCAAAGATTTTTTGCGCCGCAGGGCAAAAAACTTACTTCCGGAGTCGCGAGACGATGAAAAGGATCAGGAATGCGCCTACGACCGCACCGATGAAGCCTGCGCCTTCGCCAGCGTGATAGATGCCCAGGGCCTGCCCGCCGTAGGTTGCCACCAGCGAACCGGCGATGCCGAGCAGCGAAGTCATGATCAGGCCGAGTCCGTCCTTGCCCGGATGCAGCAGGCGCGCGACCAGGCCGACGATGAGGCCGATGAGGATGGTGTAGAGGATGCCCATGTGCTTCTCCTTGCCTTGATGAACGTACGGCAGGCTCAGCCCTGCCCGTCTCCGGCCCGCGGCCAGGCGTCGAGGAACTGCTTCCAGTGCGGCGCGTCGAGCCGCCCGAGGGCGTCCCGCACCACCTGCACCTCGGTCGCCCATGCCGCAGCGTCGAGGTGACCGCGCATGCGCTCGAAGCGCAGATAGACGAGGTAGGTATTGACCACGTCCGTTTCGCAATAATCACGGATCTCGGCGATCCGGCCATCCTGCCACGCCTGCCACACTGCCGAGCCGTCCATGCCGAGCTTGCCGGGATAGCCCATGAGCTTGGCGAGGTCGTCGAGCGGCGCGTTGGCGCGCGGCTGGTACAGCGCCAGCAAGTCCATCAGATCGAGATGACGGCTGTGGTAGCGGCTGATGTAGTTGTTCCACTTGAAGTCGCGCGAGTCGTGGTAGTCGCCCTCACCCTGGTCCCAGTAGCGCGGCGCCGAAACCCCGTTCAGCATGCCGCGGTAGTGCAGCACCGGAAGGTCGAAACCGCCGCCGTTCCACGACACGATCTGCGGCGTGTAGCGCTCGATGCCGTCGAAGAAGCGCTGGATGATCTCGCCCTCGCCGCAGTCAGGCTCGGACAGCGAGAACACCCTGAAGTGCTGCGCATCGCGCAGCACGCAGGAGATCGTCACCACCCGCTGCAGGTGGTGGGGCAGGAAATCGCTGCCGTGGCTCGCTCGGCGCTGCTGGAAGGCCCACTCGGCGACCTCGTAATCCGACAGCCCAGCCGGCAGATCCTCGATCGCGCGGATGCCGACCACATCGGGAATGGTCTCGATGTCGAAGACGAGGACCGGCATTACTTCTGCACCCACTTGCCGCCCTGCTGCACCCACCAGCCGGGCTGCGCACGATCGACCCAGCGCTGGGCGAAGGTGCGGCGGACGTCGCCTTCCCACTCGGGATGATTGTTGGCGCGGGCGATCTCGCGGTACAGCGCGGCACGATCGGCATTCTCGGCGGCGATCATGCTGGTGACCTGGGCGCGCTGGGCGAGCGGTACGCCGGCGGCGTCGCGCAGCGCCACCGTGCCGTCAGCGGCCAGCCCGACTGCACCAGCTGCATACAGCGGCGCAAGCTGTGCATGGCGCTTCTGCATCGACTGCTTCAATGCGGAGATGGCCGGCGTATCGATCTCGAGATTGCCCTGCGCATGCACCGCGGCAGTCAGCACGACGCCGACCGCGAGCGCGCCGAGCCGGCGCAGGATTGCGGGAAGCACGCTCATTTCGCCTCTCCTTGCGACGATCCCTGGGCCGGCGCGCCATCCGCGCCTTCGCGCAGCTGCCACACCTCGTCGATGATGCGATCCGCCGCCCTTTCGGCCGCAGCTGCCGGGAAATAGATGTTGATGGTGACGCAGGCCGACGCCGACAGGGCGAGGGCTGCTGCCAGGAACCACCTGGACGCGACAGGCATGCGATTCTCCTTCCGGTTGCCGGGAGTCAGCGCAGTTCGGGCGAGACGTTTTCGGCCACCACCCGCTGCAGGCGCTCGACCAGCTCGTCCCAATCCACGCGGCGATTGTAGCCGATGACATCCAGCGCCGGGACGCCGCCTCCACGCACGATCACGAAGCCGCCATCGGCGCGCTCGCCGCCCTCGATGCCATCCATGACGCATACGCCGCCGGCAAGGCGGCAATGCAGGCCGAGCTCGCGGTAGCCGAAGGTCTCGAACAGGCGCAGCAGGCTGCGCTGGATCGCCGCGACCGCGCCGGCACCGCCGAGGGCGCTGATGTTCTCCACCGCGCGCTGGCTGATCCGGCGTCGGTAGTCGCCCGGGCTGCTGACGATGCGGGCATCGAAAGCCACCGGGCGCCAGCGCGCCAGCTCGAGGCCGCGCACGTCGGCATCGACGAAGCCGGTGATGTTGCCGAAACTGAAGGTCTCGGTCAGTTGGGCAAGGTCGATGTGCCGCGCCTCGATGTCCCCGCTCAGGTGCGAGGCGACACCGAAGGGCTCGCGCAGGCGCAGACCGGTCGCGCGCAGGTAGCCGTCGAACACCGAGATCACGAGGGCACCGTCGAGCGCGATCTCGCCCGGACTCACGCGCAGCTCGGGCAGCGATGCCGACAGCACCCCCGCCATCGGCGGCAGGTCGAGCGCAGCGGTCAGCGCCGGCATCGACACCGGTTCGATCACGACGCTGCCACTGCCCTCCCAGCCCGCCGGCCCGCGGGACAGCGCCAGGTCCTCCAGCACGAGCGCGCCATCGAGCACCGGCACGGTCGTGCGGGCAAGACGCGCGCCATCGTCCATCAGCTCTGCGTCGAGGGCGAAGCCACCGAGCGCGAGCTTCTCCCAGCGCCCGCCACCCACCTCGAGCCGCGCCCTGCCGCGCTCGCCCTGCACCCACGAGGCCCGGCCGGCAATCGGTCCGAACGCAAATCCCGCGCCCGCCGCGGCCCCGGCCAGACTGAAACCGGCGTCCTCGAAACGGGCCTCGGCCGCTTGCAGCCGCCCGGCGCGCAGCTGCAGCGCGCCACTCACGTGACCGGCGAAGCGCAGCCGCTCGGTGCTGGCAGGCGCCAGCAGCGGTGCGATCCAGCGCGGGCCGATGAGCGCGAGGTCGGCGCCGTCGACGTCCACCGACAGGGTGGCCTCGTCCAATGCGTCGAGGTCGGCGCTCGCCGTCGCGCGCAAGCGGCGCACCCCCTCCACTTCGAGCGCCGCCTCATCTACCCGGACGCGCCTGCCATCCAGCCGCCCGCTCGCGCCGAGCTTCGCCCCCGCCTCCAGATAGAGCGGATGCAGGTAGGCAGCCCCCTCCTTCCACTCGATTCCAGCCTGCCAGTGCCAGCCATCCCTGGCCTGGCGGGCGTCGACTGCGAGCTCGATGGCGATGCGCTCGCCCGCCTGAAGACCGTCCGCGGTGCCGAAACCGGCATCCGCGATGCGCAGGCGCGCGCTCAGACGCGACGACCGGGCGCCGGCACCGCTCCACTCGAGCTCGCCGCTCGCGCGGCCCTGCGCTTTGAAGTCGCGCATCGCGCGCGCAACCGGTGGCGACCAGGGCGACAGCAGTGCATGCACGGCATCGGCCGGAAGCTCGACCATCCGGGCCAGCAGCCTGCCGCCGCCGTCCACGTCCAGCTCCATGCGGCCGCCCTGACCGAACCCGGCGGCGAGTCGCGCCGCGCCGCTACGGCGATCGAGCTCGAAGTCGAGCGCGGCGGACACGCGCCGGCCCGCCAGGCGCAGGTCGGCACCGTGGCAGGAAAAACCATCGAAGCTCAGAGCGGCCCGCGCACAGCGCAGGCGGACGTCGCGCAATACGCGCCCGCCGACCCGGGCGCGCGCGACCGAGATCTCACCCGTTGCGCTGCCCGCATCGAAGACCACCCGGATGTCGTGGAGCGTGAAGGCGGGATTGGCGACATCGGCAACCTTCAGGCTGAGTCGGTCGACCGCAGCTGCCGAAGGCTGGCCGACAGGCAGCGCCAGCAGCGCGAGCACGAGCCCGCAGGCGAATGCCGGAGCGCGCCGGCCGCGCCGCTGCGCGAACTCAGGCCGGGAACACACCCGTGGACAGGTAGCGGTCACCGCGGTCACAGACGATGGACACGATCACCGCGTTCTCGACCTCGGCGGCGACGCGCAGCGCCACGTGCATGGCGCCCCCCGAGGAAATGCCGGCAAAGATGCCCTCCTCGCGCGCCAGTCGCCGGGTCATTTCTTCGGCATCGGCCTGGCTGACCGGTTCGAAGCGATCCACCCGCGGGCGCTCGAAGATGCGCGGCAGATAGGCCTCGGGCCACTTGCGGATGCCCGGGATCTGGGAGCCCTGCTCGGGCTCGCAGCCGACGATACAGATGTCGGGATTGCGCTCCTTCAGGTAGCGCGAGGTCCCCATGATGGTGCCGGTGGTGCCCATCGAGCTGACGAAATGGGTGATGCGCCCGCCGGTCTGCTCCCAGATCTCCGGGCCGGTCCCCTCGTAATGGGCGAGCGGATTGTCCGGATTGGCGAACTGGTCGAGGATGATGCCCTTGCCCTCGTCGCGCATCTTCTCGGCCACGTCGCGCGCCATCTCCATGCCGCCCGAGCTCGGCACCAGCACCAGCTCGGCGCCGAAGGCGCGCATGGTCTGGCGGCGCTCGACGCTCTGGTTCTCCGGCATCACCAGGATCATCCTGTAGCCACGGATGGCCGCAGCCATCGCCAGCGCGATGCCGGTGTTGCCGCTGGTGGCCTCGATCAGCGTGTCGCCGGGCTTGATCTCGCCGCGCGCTTCGGCGCGCATCACCATCGACAGCGCCGGGCGGTCCTTGACCGACCCCGCGGGATTGTTGCCTTCCAGCTTGGCGAGGATGACGTTGTTGCGGCCGGCCGTGATGCGCTTGAGGCGTACCAGCGGGGTCTGGCCGACGTAATCTTCCAGCGTCCTGAATTCCATTTGGGGTCGTGCTCGATTCGGGGTTGAAGGACCGGTTCGACGCTGCGCGACGAGCGCGGCAGGTGCAGGCAGGGGCCGCAGGCCGCGGGCTCGCATGCGCCGCGCTCAGGGCGTGAGGTCGAACTCCTCGGTGCGGCGCGGGGGATAGGTTTCCCAGCCGCCGCAGGCCGGACAGCGCCAGTGGAACTGCCGCGCCTTGAAGCCGCAGGCGTCGCAGCGATAACGCGCGACGCGACGGGTATGACCGTGGATCAGCTGCTTGACGAGCTCGATGTCGCTGCGCTGCTCCGCAGGCGCGGCGAGCACGGCGGCCTCGAGCAGCTTGTCGAGGCCGAGCAGCGTCGGGTTGCGGCGCAGTTCCTCGCGCACGAGTTCGTAAGCGGCCTTGGGCCCCTCACGCTCGAGCTCCCAGTGGAACAGCTCGTCGAGCAGGTCCAGCGAGGCATGGGCGGACAGCCAGGCACGCAGCAGCTGATGCCCCTGGTCGACGCGACCGAGGCGCCCGTAGGCGTCCATCAGACGCTCGGCCACCAGCGCGAGATACACGGGATCCTGGTTCTCGATCCGCTTCCACGCCTCGAGCGCCTCCTCGTCCTGCCCTTGCGCCGCGAGCACGTCGCCGAGCAGGACGCTGGCGCGCACGCAGCGACGATTGACCTCGAAGGCCTGATCGAGATGGCGCCGGGCCTCGTCATAGCGCGAGTTGGCCATCGCGTTCGCGGCAAGTTCGCAATGGAAGTTGGCCATCTCAGTGCGCCACATCACGCCCTCATGCTCGGGCAGGGCCTGCGCCACCTCGATCGCACGAGCCCAGTCCTTCTCCTGCTGGTAGATCTCGAGCAGATAGCGCAGGGCCACGTCGTTGGCCCGGGTGTCGCGCAGGCGCAGGAAGGCCGCCTCCGCGCGATCGAGCAGGCCGGCCTTGAGGAAATCCTGCCCCAGTTCGCCGAGGGCCTGCAGACGATGCTCCTCGCTGATGTCCTCGCGATCGACCAGCAACTGATGGATGCGGATCGCGCGATCGGTCTCGCCGCGGCGCCGGAACAGGCTGCCGAGGGCGAAGTGCAGCTCCACGGTCTGCGGATCGATGCGCACCGCCTCGACGAAGGCGTCGATCGCCTTGTCGGGTTGTTCATTGAGCAGGAAGTTGAGTCCGCTGAGGTAGGAACGCGGCAGCGCGCGCGACTCCTGCACCACCTGTCGGATGTCGATGCGCGCAGCCAGCCAGCCGAGCCCGAAGAAGAGCGGCAGCGCGAGCAGCCACCAGAATTCAATTTCCATCGGCGGTCAGGGCATCGGCAGTTGAGCTTCGCCGGCAGTGAGCGCGGTCTCGCCCGAGACCTTGGTCCGCTCGGCCAGTTCGAGCTGGCGACGCAGGCGCGAAATCTCGCGACGCTGACGCACCAGGGAGGCAAGGGTCGCGGTCACGCCGAGCAGCGCACCCGCGGCGAAGGTCAGCAGAATGACGAATACGAGCGGCAGCTGCCACTGGCTGCCGAAGAAGAAGTTCAGCGTGACCAGCTGGTCGTTCTTGATCGCGAACCCGAACAGCAGGAAGAACAGCAGCAGGCGGATGAACCAGATGATTGCGCGCATGGCCGGCATTATCCCCGAGCGGTGAACAAAAAAGAAGGCGGCCGGAGCCGCCTTCCATTATTGCCTGTAAAACCGATCGCCGCGCGGTCAATTGCCGCCGAGATCCACCCTTTCGCGCAATTCCTTGCCCGCCTTGAAATGCGGAACGTATTTTTCCGGCACATGCACCTTCTCGCCGGATTTCGGATTGCGCCCGGTACGGGGCGGACGATAGTTCAGCGCAAAGCTACCAAACCCGCGGATCTCGATGCGATCACCCCGCGACAGTGCGTCGGTCATCGCATCGAGAATCATCTTGACCGCGTAATCGGCGTCCTTTGCGACCAGCTGGGGGAAACGCTCCGCCAGCCGGGCGATCAGCTCCGATTTGGTCATGACCGGTCAGATTACTGCTTCTGCTCGTTCAGCTTGGCCTTGAGCAGGGCGCCCAGGTTGGTCGTGCCGGCGGCAGCCGAGCTCTCCGAAGCGAGCTTGTTCATGGCTTCCGACTGTTCGGCCTGATCCTTGGCACGAATCGACAGGCTGATCGAACGGGTCTTGCGATCCACGTTGATCACCAGCGCCTCGACCTCGTCACCTTCCTTCAGCATGGTGGTCAGGTCGTCGACACGGTGCGGAGCAGCTTCGGACGCACGCAGGTAGCCCTCGACGTCGTCACCCAGCGAGATCACCGCGCCACGCGCCTCGACCGACTTCACGGTGCCGCGCACGAGGCTGTTCTTCTCGTGGGTGGCGATGAAGTTGGTGTAGGGGTCGCCCTCGAGCTGCTTGATGCCGAGCGAGATGCGCTCGCGCTCGACGTCGATCGCCAGCACCACGGCCTCGACCTCGTCGCCCTTCTTGAACTTGCGCACGGCGTCTTCGCCGGATTCGCTCCACGACAGGTCGGACAGGTGCACCAGACCATCGATGCCGCCTTCCAGGCCGATGAACACGCCGAAGTCGGTGATCGACTTGATCTGGCCGCGGACCTTGTCGCCCTTCTTGTGGTTGATGGCGAAATCG
>JARRBR010000040.1 GCA_029982755.1 Rhodocyclaceae bacterium | reverse complement strand
CGCCCGCCGCCGTTGCCGCGGCAGCGCCCCCTGCTCCGGCAGCCGCGCCGGCCGCATCGGCAGAGACCGGATCACCGGCCGGGGACCTCTACCTGCTCGGCGGCCTGGGCCTCGCCGCGCTGCTGCTGACGGCCTGGCTGCTGCGTGGCCGGCGCGAGACCCGACCGGCGTCGGTCGCCGACGCCGACACCCGGATCCCGCCAACGGTCGCGCGGCCCGCCCCGTCCACCACCAGCGCCCCGCTCACCGAGCCCGCGGCCGACGCCTCCGCCGGCCTGCGGCCCGGCGCGGTCACGCTGCGGGAGCACGCCACCGGGCACGGCACGGCCGTCGAGGAGTACAAATCGGCGGTGGAGCTCGCCGACATCATGGTCAGCTTCGGGCGGGTGCAAGGCGCCGCCGAAACCCTGGCCGAATTCGTGCGCAGCAACCCGCGCGAGGCGGTCACCCCGTGGCTGAAGCTGCTGGAGGTCTACCGCACCGCCGGCCTGCGCGCCGAATTCGACACCATCGCCAGGGAGCTGAACAAGACCTTCAACGTGAACGCGGTCGACTGGGACAACTATCAGATCCTGCGCGCCTCGCAGACGAGTCTCGAGGATCTGCCCCACATTTCCGAAGCACTGCAGAAGAGCTGGCGCACCCCGGCCTGCCAGCGCTACCTGCAGCGGCTGCTGCGCGACAACCGCGACGGCACGCGCATCGGCTTCCCGTTCCCGGTGATCGACGAGATCCTGACCCTGTCGGCGATCCTCGAGGACGAGCTCGGCCCCTGCCCGCGCCCGGACGCCGGCGCGCAGGCGCCGCGCTAGACCGGATTGTCGAGATCGACGAACTCCGCCTCCAGACCGAGCTCGTCGGTCAGGTAGGCGGCGATGGCCTGGGCACCGTAGCGCTCGGTGGCATGATGGCCAGCGGCGATGTAGGGGACGCCGGATTCGCGCGCCAGATGGACCGTCTGCTCGGAAATCTCGCCCGACACGTAGAGATCGGCCCCGGCCAGGATGGCCTGCTCGAAGTAGCCCTGGGCGCCGCCGGTGCACCAGGCCACGCGGCGGACCGCGCGCCGCCCGTCGCCCACCAGCAGCGGTGCGCGACCGAGCGTCTGTGCCAGCGCGCACGCCACCGACTCGGCGGACTGCCCGGGCTCGGCCGGCCGCCCGACCCAGCCCAGGTCCTGGTCGGCGAAGCGGCCCTCGCCCTGCCAGCCCATGCGCCTGCCGAGCTGGGCGTTGTTGCCGAGCTCGGGATGCACGTCCAGCGGCAGGTGATAGGCGAACAGGCTGATGTCGTTGACCAGCAGCGTGCGCAGGCGCTGGCGCCGGAAGCCGGTGACGCGGCCGTCCTCGCCCTTCCAGAACAGGCCGTGATGCACGAAGACGGCGTCATGGCCGCGGGCCGCCGCACGATCGAGCAGCGCCTGGCTCGCGGTCACACCGCACAGCACGCGGCTCACCTCGGGCCGTCCTTCCACTTGCAGACCGTTTGGGCAATAATCCTTGAGCCGCTGGGCGTCGAGCAGGGTGTCGAGATGATTCCTGAGCTCGATGAGTTGCATGCAGCCTCCTCCCATGATGCGAACGGCAGCGCTTGCGGGTAACCGGCCCGCACGCGGCGTTCGTGAGCTTCGTCCTTCAAGCCCCACATTATGCGCCGCTTGTGGCTCATCTTCGCGCAGGCCGTGACCGTCAGCGTCGCGGTGCTGTTCGTGCTCAACACGCTCAAGCCCGAATGGCTGCGCAAGGCCACGCCCGCAGCCGTCGTCGCCATCCTCGAGGCTCCGGCGGGCGCCGAACGCAGCCCGGCCGCCGGCTCCTACGCCCCCGCCGCGCAGCAGTCGATGCCCGCGGTGGTGCACATCTTCACCAGCAAGGCCGGCCGCAGCCAGCGCCACCCCCTGTTCGACGACCCGCTGTTCCGCCACTTCTTCGGCGAGCGCCCCGAGAACGACCCCAGTCAGCGCGAATCGGGCCTCGGCTCCGGCGTCATCGTCAGCCCCGACGGCTACGTGCTGACCAACAACCACGTCATCGAGACCGCCGACGCGATCGAGGTCGCCCTCAACGACGGGCGCAAGTTTGCCGCGAAACTGATCGGACGCGACCCGGAGACCGATCTCGCCGTGCTGCGCATCGAAAGCGACGCGGTGCTCCCGGCGATCACCTTCTCGGGGAGCGACAGCCTCGCGGTCGGCGACGTGGTGCTCGCGATCGGCAACCCCTTCGGCGTCGGCCAGACGGTGACCATGGGGATCGTCTCGGCCCTGGGGCGCAGCCAGCTCGGCATCAACACCTTCGAGAACTACATCCAGACCGACGCCGCGATCAACCCCGGCAACTCGGGCGGCGCGCTGGTCGACAGTGCCGGCCACCTCGTCGGCATCAACACCGCGATCTACTCGCGCTCGGGCGGCTCGCTCGGCATCGGCTTCGCGATTCCGGTGTCGATCGCACGCAGCGTGCTCGAACAGATCGTCGCCACCGGCGAGGTCGTGCGCGGCTGGGTGGGCGTGGAAATCCAGGACCTGACGCCCGAACTGGCCGAGTCCTTCGGCTACCGCGACACGGTCGGGGCGCTGATCGCCGGCGTGCTGCGCGGCAGCCCGGCCGATCGCGCGGGCGTGCGTCCGGGCGACGTGCTGACCGCCCTCGACGGCCAGGCGGTGCAGGATCCGCGGGCGATGCTGGACATGGTCGCCGCGCTGCCGCCGGGCAAGACCGCGGTGTTCAGGGTCCGGCGCGGCAGCGAGGAGCTCGAGCTCAACGTCGAAGTCGGCAGGCGTCCGACGCCGGCGGCGAACCGCTGATCACGGCGGAACGCCTGCAACCAGATTAGCGCGTCGGCGGTGTTCAGCCCTGGCCGCCGCGCTTCTCGTCGGCCTCGATGCGGTCGAGTTCCTTGTCCATGTCCTCGAGCGAGGGCGGCACGTAGTCGGCGGCCGCCTCCTGCTGCGGTGACGGCCTGCTCATCATGTTCGCCAGGATGATCCCGAGTTCGTAGAGCAGGCACATCGGCACCGCGAGCATGAACTGCGAGACCACGTCGGGCGGCGTCACGATCGCCGCGATCACGAACGCGCCGACGATCACGTACGGACGCGCCTCGCGCAGCTTGGCGACATCGACGACGCCCGCCTTGACCATCAGGATCACCGCCACCGGCACCTCGAAGGTGATGCCGAAGGCCATGAACATGGACATCACGAAGGACAGGTACTGCTCGATGTCCGGCGCCGGCACGATGCTCTTGGGCGCGAATTCGGCGATGAACTTGAACACCATGCCGAACACGAAGAAGTAGCAGAACGCCATGCCGATCAGGAACAGCACGGTGCTGCCGAGCACCAGCGGCAGGGCCAGGCGCTTCTCGTGCGCATACAGCCCCGGGGCGATGAAGGCCCACGCCTGGTAGAGCACCCAGGGCAGCGCGAGCACGAAGGCGACCATCATCGTCACCTTCACCGGCACGAAGAAGGGCGTCACCACGCCGGTCGCGATCATGTTCGTGCCCGCGGGCAGCGTGTCCATCATCGGCTTGGCGAGGATGTCGTAGATGTCGCCCGCCCACGGCATCAGGCACACGAAGACGATGACGAGCGCAAGGAGCGCGCGGATCAAGCGGTCGCGCAGCTCGATGAGGTGCGCGATGAAGGTTTCCTGTTGTTCGGTCATACCTTGTTCTTGTCTGCGCTGGCGTTGCGGCGGGCGGACGCATCGAGCCCGAGCTCGAGCTGCGGGCGGGCCTCGGCAGCCGCCGGGCGATCCTGGGCCAGCAGCTGGCTGCCGGTCGCCGCGCCCCCGTGCTCCGCGGCTGCCGGCGCCGCATCGGCCCGCGCGCCCGCGCCCGGCTGACCACCGCCGCCCTCGGGCAGCATCGAGCGCAGCTCCCCGGCGGTACGGCCGACCTCCGACTCGACGTTCGCCGCGCCGGAACGCACCGAGGATTCCAGTTCCTGGGCCTGATGCCTGACCTGCTCCTGCAGCTTCTTCAGTTCCTCGAGCTGCATCTCGCGCTGGATGTCGGATTTCACGTCCGAGACGTAGCGCTGGACGCGCCCGAGCAGATGACCGGCGGTGCGTGCGACCTTGGGCAGGCGCTCAGGCCCGACCACGACCAGCATCACGATGCCGATCACGATGAGTTCCGAAAAACCGAAGTCGAACATGTTTGCTCGCTCGAGGCGCGGCGCACCTCATGGTGCCGCGTGAAAACGAAGGGGCGCTCCTGTCAGGGCGCCCCTCGGGTGTCGAGACGCGTCGCTCAGGACCGGTTCTGGTCGACCTTCTCGCGCGCCTCGCCCTCGATCGTCTGGCCGTCACCCGCGATCTTCTGCTGGCCGGCATCGGCCGCGCCGCCGTCGGCTTCCTTCATGCCTTCCTTGAAGCCCTTGACCGCGCCACCCAGGTCGGAACCGATGTTGCGCAGCTTCTTGGTGCCGAACACCAAGAGGACGATGACCAGCACGATCAGCCAGTGCCAGATGCTCAAAGAACCCATACCGCTCTCCTTAACGCTTCAACATGGGCGGCAGGGGATTGGACCCGCCCAGAATGTGAAGGTGCAGATGATACACCTCCTGCAGGCCGACCCTTCCGGTGTTCACGATCGTGCGGAAGCCGTCGGTGCAACCTTGCTCGCGAGCGATCCTGCCCGCTGCAACCATCAGACGCCCCATCGCCGCCTCGTGTTCCTCGGCGAGGTGCGCCATCGAGTCGACATGGACCTTGGGCACGACCAGGACATGCACCGGCGCGACCGGGTTGATGTCGTGGAAGGCGAAGACGTGCTCGTCCTCGTACACCTTCTTCGACGGGATCTCGCCGCGCACGATGCGGCAGAAGACGCAGTCGCTCATGCCCCGGCACCCTGCGCGGTGCGCGACTTCTTCTCGTCGATGCCCGACACGCCCTCGCGGCGGCGGAACTCGGCGAGAACGTCGTCCACCGAGAGACCGTAGTGAGCGAGGAGCACCATGGAGTGGAACCACAGGTCGGTGACCTCCCACACCAGATGCAGCATGTCCTTGTCCTTGGCCGCCATGATGGTCTCGGCGGCCTCCTCGGCGACCTTCTTGCAGATCGCGTCGGTGCCCTTCTGGTACAGGCTGGAGACGTAGGAGGAGTCCGGATCGGCCTTCTTGCGCGCAGCCAGGGTCTCGGCCACGCGGTGCAGCACTTCGATATCGATCATCTGTAGATCTCCTGCGGGTCTTTCAAAACCGGTTCGACGGCCTCCCAGCGGCCATCGGCGAAATACTTCTGGAAGAAGCAGCTGTGGCGCCCGGTGTGGCAGGCGATGCCTCCGACCTGTTCGATCTTCAGCAGCACCACGTCATTGTCGCAGTCGATGCGGATGTCGAGCACCTTCTGCACGTGGCCGGACTCCTCGCCCTTGTGCCACAGCTTACGGCGCGAACGTGACCAGTAGATGGCTTCGCCGGTCTCGGCGGTGCGCTGCAGCGCCTCGCGGTTCATCCACGCGAACATCAGCACGTCGCCGCTGGCGGCCTCCTGCGCGATCACCGGCACCAGGCCGTGCTCGTCCCAGCTGATTTCATTCAACCAGCGCGTGTTCGTGCTCACAGCCGCACCTCGATGCCGCGCGCACGCATCAGCTCCTTGGCCTCGCGCACGGTGTGCTGTCCGAAATGGAAGATGCTCGCCGCCAGCACCGCATCGGCACGGCCCTCGGAGACGCCCTCGGCGAGATGCTCGAGGGTGCCGACGCCGCCGCTGGCGATCACCGGAATGCGCACCGCATCCGACACCGCACGCGTGAGCGCGAGGTCGAAGCCGCTCCTGGTGCCGTCGCGGTCCATGCTCGTGAGCAGGATCTCGCCCGCGCCCAGGGACTCGACCTTGCGCGCCCACTCGATGGCGTCGAGCCCGGTGTTGTTGCGCCCGCCGTGGGTGAACACCTCCCACTTGCCGGGCGCGGTCTGCTTGGCGTCGATCGCCACCACGATGCACTGGCTGCCGACCTTGCTCGAGGCATCGAACACCAGCTGCGGGTTGTTGACCGCCGCGGTGTTCATGCTGACCTTGTCGGCCCCGGCATTGAGCAGCCGGCGGACGTCCTCGACCGCGCGCACGCCGCCGCCGACGGTGAGCGGGATGAAGACCTGCTCGGCGACCTGCTCGACCACGTGCAGGATGATGTCGCGGTCGTCGGAGCTGGCGGTGATGTCGAGGAAGGTGATTTCGTCGGCGCCCTGCTCGTCGTAGCGGCGGGCGATCTCGACCGGATCGCCGGCGTCGCGCAGTTCGACGAAATTGACGCCCTTGACCACGCGCCCGGACTTCACGTCCAGGCAGGGAATGATGCGCTTGGCCAGCATCAGCAGCGCTCGGCGAAGAGGGTCATTCGGTCACACCGTTCAGTTCATCCGCGCGCGCCTGCGCGGCGGCGAAGTCGAGGGTGCCTTCGTAGATCGCGCGCCCGGTGATCGCGCCCATGATGCCTTCTTCCTCGACCGCGCACAGTGCGTCGATGTCGCGCAGGTCGGTGATACCGCCGCTGGCGATGACCGGGATGCGCAGCGCACGCGCCAGGCGCACGGTGGCCTCGATATTGACGCCCGAGAGCATGCCGTCGCGGCCGATGTCGGTGTAGATCACCGATTCGACGCCGTAGTCCTCGAACTTCTTCGCCAGGTCGACGACGTCGTGGCCGGTGAGCTTGGACCAGCCGTCGACCGCCACCTTGCCATCCTTGGCGTCGAGGCCGACGATGATGTGACCGGGGAAGGCGCTGCACGCATCGTGCAGGAAGCCGGGATTCTTGACTGCAGCAGTGCCGATGATGACGTAGCTGATGCCGTTGTCGAGATAGTGCTCGATGGTGTCGAGGTCGCGGATGCCGCCACCGAGCTGCACCGGGATGTCGTCACCGACGACGTCGGTGATCGCACGGATCGCGGCGCCGTTCTTGGGCTTGCCGGCGAAGGCGCCGTTGAGGTCGACCAGGTGCAGGCGGCGGGCGCCGGCCTCCAGCCAGTGGCGCGCCATGGCACCGGGGTCGGAGGAAAACACCGTGGCGTCGTCCATCTCGCCCTGTTTCAGGCGAACACATTGACCGTCCTTGAGGTCGATGGCGGGGATCAGCAACATACGGGGATCAGTTCAGAAGGGCGGAGTCGAAAGACGGGCCGTCGGCGCTCAGGGCTGCCAGCGGATGAAGTTTGCAAGGAGCCGGAGGCCGGCAGCGGCGCTCTTTTCCGGGTGGAACTGGGCCGCGAAGATATTAGCCCGCGCTACCGCACTGGTAAAGCGCAGGCCATAGTCGGTCTGGGCCGCGGTCAGCGCGGGATCGGCCGGGGTCACGAAGTAGCTGTGCACGAAATAGAAGCGCTCGCCATCGGGGATCCCGTCCCACATCGGATGCGGCGCCGACTGCCAGACCTCGTTCCAGCCCATGTGCGGCACCTTCAGCAGGCTGCCGTCGGCCAGCCTCATGCGCTCCTCCGGGAAACGCACGACCTCGCCCGGCAGGATGCCGAGTCCGGGCACGTCGCCCTCGGCGCTGTGCTGGAACAGCATCTGCTGGCCGATGCAGATGCCGAGGAAGGGCTTCTCCGCCGCGGCGGCGAGCACTGCAGGGCGCAGGCCGCGCGCGTCGAGCTCGCGCATGCAGTCGGGCATCGCGCCCTGGCCGGGGAACACCACGCGCTCGGCAGCGGCGACGCGTGCCGGATCGGAGGTGACGAAGACGTCGTGGCCGGGCGCCACGTACTCGATCGCCTTCGCGACCGAGCGCAGGTTGCCCATGCCGTAATCGATGATGGCCACGGTGGTCATCGGCTTTACTCGCTATTCGACGGGATGACGGCCGCCGCGCAGCGCGGCCGCGGAAAGGAGAGGATCAGAGCGCGCCCTTGGTCGAGGGGACGGTGCCCGCCGCGCGCTCGTCGCGCTCGGCCGCCATGCGCAGCGCGCGGGCGAAGGCCTTGAACACCGTCTCGCACTGGTGGTGGGCGTTGTCGCCGCGCAGGTTGTCGATGTGCACGGTGACGCCGGCGTGGTTGACGAAGCCCTGGAAGAATTCGCGCGCCAGGTCGACGTCGAAGTTGCCGATGCGGGCGCGGGTGTAGTTCACGAAATAGTGCAGGCCCGGGCGGCCGGAGAAATCCACCACCACGCGCGACAGCGCCTCGTCGAGCGGCACGTAGGCGTGACCGTAGCGGCGCAGGCCCTTCTTGTCGCCGATCGCCTTGGCGAAGGCCTGGCCGAGCGTGATGCCGACGTCCTCGACGGTGTGATGGTCGTCGATGTGGGTGTCGCCCTCGCAGTGGATATCCAGGTCGATGAGGCCGTGGCGCACGATCTGGTCGAGCATGTGATCGAGGAAGGGCACGCCGGTGTCGAGCTTGCCCTGGCCGGTGCCGTCCAGGTCGATGCGCACCGTGATCTTCGTTTCGAGGGTATTGCGAGTGACTGCTGCTTGCCGCATGAGGACTTCTGGCCAAAGGGTGACGGGTCGCGGCCATGATACCATCGCGCGGCAAACTCGCTGCAACGCGCAGCCTATGGCGCGGGAACGGTGGCGCTATCGGGTTGCCCTCGCGCCGCGTCGGCGACTACGCCCCCTCCCAGTCCTGGCGCGCGCAAGGCGCACTCGTTCCACCCAACCGCAGACATCCGCATGAGCCGCTTCTGGAGCGCCGTCGTCCACGGCCTGACCCCCTACGTGCCGGGCGAACAGCCCAAGCTCGACAACCTCGTCAAGCTCAACACCAACGAACACCCCTACGGCCCCTCGCCGCGGGCGCTGGAGGCGATCCGCGCCGCCACCGGCGACGGCCTGCGGCTCTATCCCGACCCCAACGCCGACGCACTGAAGGCCGCGCTGGCGAAACGCCACGGCGTGCAGCCGCAGCAGGTCTTCGTCGGCAACGGTTCGGACGAGGTCCTGGCGCACGCCTTCATGGCACTGCTCAAACACGATCGCGCGCTGTGGTTCCCGGACATCAGCTACAGCTTCTACCCGGTGTATTGCGGGCTGTACGGCGTCGCCCACCGCAGCGTTCCGCTCGCCGAGGATTTCGCCATCCGCGTGGAGAACTACCTGCCGCAGCCCGGCCAGGCGGCGGCCGAGCGCCCCGGCGCGATCATCTTCCCCAACCCCAACGCCCCCACCGGCCGCCTGCTGGCGCTGGCCGAGGTCGAACGCATCGTCGCCGGCAATCCGGACGCCGTCGTGCTGGTGGACGAGGCCTACGTCGACTTCGGCGGCGAGAGCGCGATCGCGCTCGTCGACCGCTACCCGAACCTGCTCGTCACCCACACCTTCTCCAAGAGCCGTTCGCTCGCCGGCCTGCGCGTGGGCTATGCCGTCGGCCATGCCGAGCTGATCGAGGGCCTGGAGCGGGTCAAGAACAGCTTCAACTCCTACCCGCTCGACCGCCTGGCGATCGCCGGCGCGGTGGCCTCGGTGGAGGACGAGGCATTCTTCCAGGAGAGCTGCCGCAAGGTCATCGCCACCCGCGAGAAGCTGGTCGCGGACATGCAGGCGCTGGGCTTCGAGGTATTGCCCTCGGCGGCGAACTTCATCTTCGCCCGCCACCCGGCACGCGACGGCGCCGAGCTCACCGCCGAGCTGCGCAAGCGCGCGATCATCGTGCGCCACTTCAAGGCGGCGCGCATCGACCAGTTCATGCGCATCACGGTCGGCACGGATGCGCAGTGCGCCATCCTGGTGGCGGCACTGAGGGAAATTCTCGCCGCCTGAGATCCTTCTAAGCTTGCCGGCGGCGTGACTTCAGCCCGGCGGCGGCGCGCCGGCCCGCGCGATCGCTCGCCGGATGGCCGCCCGGCTCGCTCGGGCCCCAGCCCGCTCAGACCTTCAGCCGCATTTCCGCCGAGCGCGCATGCGCCTGCAGGCCCTCGCCGTGGGCGAGGATGGAAGCGACCTTGCCCAGGTGCTGGGCGCCGGCCTGGGAGATGTTGACGATGCTGGTGCGCTTCTGGAAGTCGTAGGTGCCCAGCGGCGACGAGAAGCGCGCGCTGCGCATCGTCGGCAGCACGTGGTTGGGGCCGGCGCAGTAATCGCCGAGCGCCTCCACCGCCCAGTGACCGACGAAGATCGCGCCGGCGTGACGGATGTGCTCGATCCAGGCTTCGGCATCGTCCAGCGACAGCTCGAGGTGCTCGGGGGCAATGCGGTTGGCGAGCGCGCAGGCCTGGGTCACGCTGTCGACATGGATCAGCGCGCCGCGGTTGGCGAGCGACTTGGCGATCGTGTCGCGGCGCGGCATGGTCGGCAGCAGTCGGTCGATCGCCTCATGCACCGCGTCGATGAAGGCCGCGTCGGTGCACAGCAGGATGGACTGCGCGAGCTCGTCGTGCTCGGCCTGGGCGAAGAGGTCCATCGCCACCCAGTCGGCGTGGCCGGAGCCGTCGGAGATGATCAGCACCTCGGAGGGGCCGGCGACCATGTCGATGCCGACGGTGCCGAACACGCGGCGCTTCGCCTCGGCGACGAACGCGTTGCCCGGGCCGACGATCTTGTCGACCTGCGGGATGGTCTGCGTGCCGTAGGCCAGCGCCGCCACCGCCTGCGCGCCGCCGATGGTGAATACGCGATCGACGCCGGTGATCGCCGCCGCCGCCAGCACCAGCGGGTTCTTCTCGCCGCGCGGCGTGGGCACGACCATGATCAGCTCGCCGACGCCGGCCACCTTGGCCGGAATCGCGTTCATCAGCACCGAGCTCGGGTAGGACGCCCGCCCGCCCGGCACGTACAGGCCGACGCGGTCGAGCGGCGTGACCTTCTGCCCCAGCCGCGTGCCGTCGGCTTCGGTGAATTCCCAGGACTCGCCCTTCTGACGCTCGTGATAGACGCGCACGCGGTCGGCGGCGATGGTCAGCGCCTCGCGCTGCTCCTTCGACAGGCTGTCGAGCGCGGCATGCAGTTCCGACTTGGGCAGTTCCAGCGCCACCATCGAATGCACGTCGAGGCCGTCGAAGCGGCGGGTGTACTCGACCACCGCGGCGTCGCCGGTGGTGCGCACCGCGCCCAGGATCTCGGTGACGGCATTGTCGATGCGTTCGTCGGCCTCGGACTCGAAAGCGAGCAGCGCGTCGAGCATGGACAGGAATTCGGGCTCGCGCGCATCGAGGCGGCGGATGGGCGTCTGGCTCATGGGTGCTTCCTTACGGTTTGATCGCGCCGGCGAAGGCGTCGAGCACCGGCTGGATGAGTTCGCGCTTGAGCTTGAGCGAGGCCTGGTTGACGATCAGGCGCGAGCTGATCGGCATGATGTCCTCGACCTCCTCGAGGTTGTTGGCGCGCAGCGTGCCGCCGGTGGAGACCAGGTCGACGATGGCGTCGGCCAGCCCGACCAGCGGCGCGAGCTCCATCGAGCCGTAGAGCTTGATCAGGTCCACATGCATGCCCTTGCCGGCAAAATGCGCCTTGGCCGCGTTCATGTACTTGGTGGCAACCCGGATGCGCCCGCCCGGCCGGGTGGCGGCGGCGTAGTCGAAGCCCTTCTGCACCGCGACGCACAGCCGGCAGTTCGCGATCTCGAGATCGAGCGGCTGGTACAGACCCGCACCGCCGTGCTCGACCAGCACGTCCTTGCCGGCGATGCCGAGGTCGGCGGCACCGTACTGCACGTAGGTCGGCGTGTCGGTGGCGCGCACGATCACGAGGCGCACGTCCGGCCGGTTGGTGCCGATGATGAGCTTGCGCGAGGACTCGGGGTTGTCGGTGGGCACGATGCCTGCGGCGGCGAGCAGCGGCAGCGTCTCTTCGAAGATGCGCCCCTTGGACAGGGCGAGCGTGATGCTGGACACGTGAAAAGCCTTGATCGTGGTGACTGCGCATTGTAACCCGGCGCCGCTTCTGTTAACCTTCGTCCCGACTGGCTGAACCGCAACTGGCGGTTCGGCCTTTTCTTTTGTTTCGCCGCACCGCGGTGCGCACCTCGAGCAGGAAACCCGCCACATGAAACCGTCGATCATCGTCTCCAGCAGCGACCTCGAGCGCCTCGAGGGTCTGCTGACCCTCCCCGCCTTCCGCAGCCGCAGCGACCTCGACGGCCTGCGCGCAGAACTCGAGCGCGCCGACGTGCGCGAGCCGCAGGACATGCCGGCCGACGTCATCACCATGAACAGCCGCGCGCGCTTCGTCGAGGAAGGCACCGGCCGCGAGTACGAACTGACCCTGGCCTACCCCAAGGACGCCAACGCCGAAGCGCACCGCGTGTCGATCTTCTCGCCCGCGGGCAGCGCACTCCTCGGCCTGTCGGCCGGGCAGTCGATCGACTGGAAGGCGACGGACGGCAAGGAAATTCGCCTGAAGGTGATCGAGGTCACCTGGCAGCCCGAGGCCAACGGCCAGTTCGAGCTCTGAGCTGCGGTCCGGGGCCGACCTTCGGCTCCGCGCAGTCATCCCGGCAGCGTCCTGCGCCGTCCGCAGCTCGCGCGCCAGACGGCCCGAATGAAGAAGGGGCTCCCGGCATGCCAGGGAGCCCCTTCTCGTTGACCACGCCGATCGCGACGACTCAGGCCAGACGCCGCACCTTCGCGCCGAGCGCGGCGAGCTTCTCTTCCAGGCGCTCGTAGCCGCGGTCGAGGTGATAGATGCGCTCGATCGTCGTTTCGCCCTCGGCCACCAGGCCGGCCACGACCAGCGAGGCCGACGCGCGCAGGTCGGTCGCCATCACCGTCGCCCCCTCGAGCTTCGCCACGCCCTGCACCACCGCGGTGTTGCCGTCGATGCGGATGTCGGCGCCCAGGCGCTGCAGCTCGACCGCGTGCATGAAGCGGTTCTCGAAGATGGTCTCGCGGATCATCGCCACGCCGCTGGCGACGCAGTTGATGGCCATGAACTGCGCCTGCATGTCGGTCGGGAAGGCCGGATAGGGCGCGGTGCGCAGGCTGACCGCGTTGAGCCGCGCCGGCGCCGACAGGCGGATCGCGTCGCGCTCGGACACCACTTCGCAGCCGGCATCCATGAGCTTGTCGATCACCGCGTCGAGGTAGCTCGACGAGGTCCCGGTCAGGCGCACCGAACCGCCGGTGACCGCCGCCGCGCACAGGTAGGTGCCGGTCTCGATGCGGTCGGGCATGATGCGGTGGGTCGCGCCGTGCAGGCGCTCCACGCCGCGGATGCGGATCACGTCGCTGCCGGCGCCGGAGATCTGCGCCCCCATCGCCACCAGGCAGTTGGCGAGGTCGACCACCTCGGGCTCGCGCGCGGCGTTCTCGATCACGGTCTCGCCGTCGGCGAGCACCGCGGCCATCATCAGGTTCTCGGTGCCCGTCACCGTCACCATGTCGGTGAACAGGCGGGCGCCCTTCAGGCGCGGCACGGTCGCATGCACGTAGCCGTGCTCGACCCGCACCTCGGCACCCATGGCCTGCAGGCCCTTGATGTGCTGGTCCACCGGGCGGGCGCCGATCGCGCAGCCACCGGGCAGCGACACCCGCGCCTCGCCGCAGCGCGCGACCAGCGGGCCGAGCACGAGGATGGAGGCACGCATGGTCTTGACCATCTCGTAGGGCGCGACCGGGTTGTTCAGGCCCGAGGCGTCGAGCGTGACGGTGTCGCCCGCGCGCGCGACCTTCACCCCCATCTGCCCGAGCAGCTCGAGCAGGGTGCCGATGTCGTTCAACTGCGGCACGTTGGTGAAGGTGACCGGCTCGGCGCTCAGCAGCGCCGCGCACAGGATGGGGAGCGCGGCGTTCTTGGCCCCGGAAATGGCGATTTCGCCCGACAGGCGGGCGCCGCCTTCGATCAGCAGCTTGTCCATCGCCGCCTCACATGCCCAGTTCGCCGCGGCCTTCTTCCCACTGCGCGGGCGTGAAGGTCTGCAGTTGCAGGGCGTGGATCTCGTTGCCCATCAGCCGGCCGAGGGTGGCGTACACCGCCTGGTGCTGGCGCACCTTCATCTTGCCCTCGAAGGTCGCGCTGACGACGATGCCGCGGAAATGCACGCCGTCGTCGCCTTCGATGAAGACGAACTCGCAGGGCAGGCCCTGCTCGATCAGGCGCTTGATCTCGCTTGCTTCAAACATTTGGAATCCTTTACGAACGCAGCTTGTAGCCCCGGGCGAGCATCGCCAGGGTGAGCGCTGCGAGAACCACGAAACACAGGCTCACCACGCCGAGCGACAGCCAGGGCGAGGTGTCCGATTGACCGAAGAAACCGTAGCGGAACCCGTCGATCATGAAGAAGAACGGGTTGAAATGCGATACGTCCTGCCAGAACTGCGGCAGCGAATGGATGGAGTAGAACACCCCCGACAGCATCGTGAGCGGCATGATCAGGAAGTTCTGGAAGGCGGCCAGCTGGTCGAACTTGTCCGCCCAGATGCCGGCGATGACGCCGAACGACCCGAGGATGATCCCGCCCATCACCGCGAAGGCCAGCACCCACAGCGGGTTGGCCATCGGCACCTCGACGAACAGGGCCGATACCGCCAGCACGCCGGCGCCGACCATCAGCCCGCGCAGCGTCGACGCGATCACGTAGGCCGCGTAGAACTCGCGGTAGGACAGCGGCGGCAGCAGCACGAAGATGATGTTGCCGGTGATCTTGCTCTGGATCAGCGAGGACGAGCTGTTGGCGAAGGCGTTCTGCAGCACCGACATCATCACCAGCCCGGGCACCAGGAAGCTGGTGTAGGCGACCTCGCCATAGACGGTGACGTGGCGGTCGAGCACGTGCGAGAAGATCAGCAGGAACAGAAGCGCGTTGAGCACCGGCGCGGCGACGGTCTGGAAGCTGACCTTCCAGAAGCGCAGCGTCTCCTTGTACAGCAGCGTGCGGAAGCCGGTCAGCGGCGATTCGGGTGCCATCGGCTCGATGCGCGGCGCGGGACGGGTTGCGGACGAACGATCAGGCACGATTCATGACCTCGACGAAGACGCGCTCCAGATCCGGCTCGCCGAGCTGCATCTCGGTCAGCCCGGCGCCGGCCTCGCGCAGGCGGGCGAGCAGGGACTCGACCTCGGCGTAGCTGTCGAAGGCGAACTCGACCCAGCCGCCCTCGGCGGCACGACCGCCGAGCACCACGCCGCGCTCGGGATGCGCCAGGCGCGCGCGCAGGCTGTGGGTGGCGAAGCGGCGCAGCAGGTTGTCGGTGGTGTCGAGCGCAACGACCTTGCCGGACTTGAGCATGGCGATGCGGCCGCACAGGGTCTCGGCCTCTTCCAGGTAGTGCGTGGTCAGCACGATGGTGTGGCCGTCGCGGTTGAGCTTGCGGATGAACTGCCACAGCCCCTGGCGGAGCTCGACGTCCACGCCGGCGGTGGGCTCGTCGAGCACGATCACCGGCGGCCGATGCACCAGCGCCTGCGCCACCAGCACGCGCCGCTTCATGCCGCCGGACAGCGCGCGCATGTTGGCGTTGGCCTTGTGCGTGAGGTCCAGGCTGGCGAGGATCTCGTCGATCCAGTCGTCGTTGCTGCGGATGCCGAAGTAGCCCGACTGGATGCGCAGCAGCTCGCGCACCGAGAAGAAGGGGTCGAACACCAGCTCCTGCGGCACCACGCCGAGGTTGCGGCGGGCATTGCGGTAATCGGCGACCACGTCGTGGCCCATGATCGCGAGCGTGCCGCTGTCCGGACGCACCAGGCCCGACAGCGCCGAGATCAGCGTCGTCTTGCCGGCGCCGTTGGGGCCGAGCAGGCCGAAGAACTCGCCCTGGCCGATCTCGAGGTCGACACCGCCGAGCGCCTGCAGCGCGCCATAGCGCTTGGCGACGCCGTGGATACGGATGGCGGGAACGGTCATTGCGCGCCTTCCAGCGGCAGCAGCGGATCGATGTCGTAGAGCGCCGCCAAGCTCGCCATGGCGGCGGGCAGGCCACGCACGCTCAGGCGATTGCCGGCCGCGCGCGCGCAGCGCATCCAGTCGAACAGCAGCGCGAGCGCCGCCGAATCGGCGGTCGTGACGGCGGCGAAATCGACCACCACGTCGCCCGCGCGCGCCAGCCGGCGACCTTCCTCGAGCACCGCCGGCGCCGACAGCATGGTCAGCTCGCCGGCGGGCGCGAATACCGTGACCGGGCCGGATGCGCTCATGCGCCGCGACCGCCCGCGCCCTGCTGCAGCCCCTGCTGCTCGGCGAGCGTGCGATTGCGCTCCTCCAGCGACTTGATCAGGCCGTCGATGCCGCCACGGCTGATCTCCTGGCCGAAGCTGCTGCGATAGTTGGTGACCAGGCTCACGCCGGCGACGATGACGTCGAACACCTTCCAGCCCTGCTCGCTCTTCTCCAGCATGTAGTCGATGCCGACCGGCTGGGCGCCGGCCTGGATGACCTCGGTGCGGATCTGCACGCGGGTGTCGGCCTCGGTGAAGCGCGAGGGACGGAACTCGATGCGCTGGTCCCGGTACTGGGTCAGCGCGTTGGAGTAGGTGCGCACCAGCAGGGTGCGGAAGGCGTCGGTGAGCCGGGTCTGCTGATCGGGCGTGGCCTGGCGCCAGTCGCGGCCGACGGCGAGCATGGTCATGCGGCGGAAGTCGAAATGCGGCAGCACCTTGGCGTCGACCAGCTCGATCACGCGCTTGGTGTCGCCGGCCTGGATCGCCTTGTCGGTGCGCACGATCTCGAGCACCTCGTTGGTGACGTCCTTGACCAGCACGTCGGGCGCCTTCAGATCGGCCGCGGCGCTCGCCGACATCGCGCCGGCGAACATCATGCACAGCAGGGGGAGGAGGAAACGGTTCATCAGTGCTTTCATGTCTGGCCCTCAGTTCTTGTGGGTCGGGGATGCGGCCGCACGCTCGAGCGCCAGCTCGCCGATGCCGACGAGCTCGAGGCGCTCCACCGCGGCGGTCGCGGCAGCATCCACCTCGTCGCCGAGCGGCGCGGCGGACTGCTCGTCGAAATCTTCGTACACCCGCTCCCGCCGGCCATCGTCGACCTTGTAACGGCGTTGTTCGAGATAGAAGTCGCGCACGAAGGCGTAGCGGTCGAGCGCCGCCTCCTCCAGCGTGTGGTCGGCGCCGAGCAGCACCGAGCGCCCGTGCACGATCCGCGTGCCCAGCACCGTGTTGCGCGTCGCCACGTGATCGATGCTGAACGGCTCGTTGGCCATGAAGTCGGCGGGCAGCGCCATCGTGTCGCGCACCGTGCGCGGCCCGAAGAAGGGCAGCACGATGTAGGCCCCCTCGCCCACGCCCCAGCGCCCCAGGGTCTGACCGAGATCCTCGTCATGCTTGGGCAGCCCCGCCTCGCTGGCGATGTCGAGCAGGCCGAGCAGCCCCCAGGTCGAGTTCAGCGCAAAGCGCATCAGGTCGCTCATGCCTTCGGCGAACTTGCCCTGCAGCATATTGTTGAGCGCAATCCACGGGTCGCCGAGGTTGCCGAACACGTTGCCCACGCCGGTGCGCACCGGGCTCGGCAGCACCGCCTCGTAGACCTGGGCCGCGGGCTTGACGACGGCCTTGTCGACCTGGTCGTTGAAGCTGAACATCGCGCGGTTGAAGCCTTCGAGCGGATCGTTGGGGTTGGCGGTGGTGGCACAGCCCGTCAGCAGCACGGCCGACAGCGCGGCAGCGGCCACGCCGGCGCGGGAAGAGCGGAAGACGTTTCGCATTGTTGTTTTCTCCGGAAGAACTGGCCGCTGCCTTACTGCGGCTGCGCGGGCGCGTCGGCGGCGCGGTCGAACATGAACTGCCCGATCAGCTTCTCCAGCACCACCGCCGACTGCGTGATCAGCACGCGGTCGCCATTCTTCAGCATCGCCGAGTCGGCACCCGCTTCCAGACCGACGTACTGCTCGCCGAGCAGGCCGGAAGTCAGGATCGAGGCGGTGGTGTCGGCCGGAAAACCATAGCGCTGGTCGATCTCGAGCTCGACCACCGCGCGGTAGATCTCGGGATCGAAACGGATCGCGGCAACACGGCCCACGAGCACGCCGGAGCTCTTGACCGGGGCGCGCACCTTGAGGCCGCCGATGTTGTCGAAGGCTGCCTCGACGCGATAGGTCTCGCCGCCGTTGATGCCCGAGAAATTGCCGACCTTCATCGCCAGGAAGACCAGCGCGGCGAAACCGATCGCAACAAAAATGCCGACCCACAGGTCGAGCGCGGTACGACTCATCATCAACCCCGGAACATGAAAGAGGTAAGCACGAAGTCCAGCGCCAGGATGGCCAGCGCGGACGTGACGACGGTGCGGGTGATCGCGCGCGACACGCCCTCGGCGGTCGGCTGGCAATCGTAGCCCTCGAACACCGCGATCAGCGACACCACCGTACCGAAGACCGCGGACTTGATCACGCCGTTCATCACGTCGTACTCGAACTCCACCGCCGCCTGCATCTGCGACCAGAAGGCGCCGTCATCGACACCGATCACCGCCACCGTGATCAGCCAGCCGCCGAAGATGCCCATCGCCGAGAACAGCGCGGCCAGCAAGGGCATCGACAGCACGCCGCCCCAGAAGCGCGGCGCGACCACGCGCGCGATCGGGTTGACCGCCATCATGTCCATCGCCTTCAGTTGCTCGGTGGCCTTCATCAGACCGATCTCGGCGGTGATCGCCGAACCGGCGCGGCTGGCGAACAGCAGCGCCGCGATCACCGGCCCGAGCTCGCGCAGCAGCGACAGCGCCACCATCACGCCGACCGCGTCGGCCGAGCCGTAGCGCTGCAGGATGTCGTAGCCCTGCAGCCCGAGCACCAGGCCGACGAAGAGGCCCGACACCACGATGATCAGCAGCGACAGCACGCCGCTGAAGTAGAGCTCGCGGATGGTGAGATGGATGCGGCGCAGCGACTGGCCGGAGTTCATCAGCACCGCGAGCAGGAAGCGGGTGGCGAAGCCCAGCCGCCAGATGCCGTCGATGGTCAGCGCGCCGATGCGGCGCAGCGCGGAGGCGATCGCGTTCATGCCCCCTCCGCGTTGAGCAGGCTGTCGATCGGCGGCGCCGGATAGTGAAAGGGTACCGGCCCGTCGGCCTCGGCATTGACGAACTGATGCACGAAGGGGTCGCTCGAGGCGCGGATCTCGGCCGGCGTGCCCTGTGCGACGATGCGGCCGTCGGACACGAAGTAGATGTAATCGACGATCGCCAGCGACTCGTGCACGTCGTGGGTGACCATCACCGAGCTCGCGCCGAGCGCGTCGTTCAGCCTCCGGATCAGCTGGCCGATGATGCCGAGCGAGATCGGGTCGAGACCGGCGAAGGGCTCGTCGTACAGGATCAGCATCGGGTCGAGCGCCACCGCGCGTGCCAGCGCCACCCGCCGCGCCATGCCGCCGGAAAGCTCGTTCGGATGCAGCTTCGCCGCACCGCGCAGGCCGACCGCCTGCAGCTTCATCAGCACCAGGTCGTGGATCATGTCCGCCGGCAGATCCGTGTGCTCGCGCAGCGGGAAGGCGACGTTGTCATGGACGCTCATGTCGGTGAACAGCGCACCGAACTGGAACAGCATGCCCATGCGCCGGCGCAGCGCGTAGAGCGCCTTGCCCGACAGGCGGGCGACGTTGCGCCCCTCGACCTCGACCGTGCCGGCAGTGGCCCGCAACTGGCCGCCGATCAGGCGCAGCAGCGTGGTCTTGCCGCAGCCGCTGCCGCCCATGATGGCGACGACCTGGCCGCGATGCACGCTCAGATCGATGCCGCGCAGGACTTCGCGCTCGCCGTAGGCGAAGCGCACGTCGCGCAGGGAAACCAGCGGGGAGGTCTGTTCGGCAGACGTGGACACGGAGTATGGGGCGCCAGGAAAACCCTGAACTATAGCAGAGACCGATTGCAGTCGCCCGCTCGTTACTGCAATGCAACAGGACGTGCCCCATCGCCCCAGCCGAAGAGATGCGTTGCGCTCCAGTCACTTGCACCCCGTGCGTGCGCTGCCGGGAACCTCGACATCTAATGCCAAATGGCTATTCACTTTTTGTTTTGATCCATTTAGCATTAATGCATGCACCCCGCCGCCAACCTGTTCGTCATTTTCTCGACCGCTCTTGCGGTCGGCGCCTGCGCGTCCCTGCAGCCCGCACCGGGCGCGCCGGGGCACCTCGATGCACGCGCTGCGAGCGCCCCGCGCCACGCCCCCACGGCCACTGGACAGCGCGCAGCGGAGAACGCGGGCACGCTGGCGGCAGACGCCGCGCCGCGAGCGCACGCCGCACCGGCGACGGTCGCAGCGGCGCCCGCCGGCGCCAAGCATCGGTTCCCCGCACGCGGCTACTCGGTCGACGTCCGCGACCTCCCGGTCGCCGAACTGCTGCTCGCGATCGGTCGCGACAACGGACTCGAGCTGGACCTCCACGCCGGCATCGAAGGCCGCATAACACTGCGCGCGCACAACCAGCCGCTGCACGAACTGCTCGCGCGCATCGCCCGCCAGGCAGACATCCGCTACGAGCTGAACGGCAGCCATCTCGTCGTTCGCCCCGACACCCCGGTGATCCGCAGCTACAGCCTGGACTACGTCAACCTCAGCCGCGACATGCGTGGCACCGTGGCGACCAGCACGCAGATTGCCACCACCGGCACGGCCGGCCAGAACGGCCCAAACGGCAGCGGCAACGCCTCGGTGACGCAGATCGAAACCCGCGCCAGCAACGACTTCTGGACCGCGCTGGAGGCCAACCTTGTCAGCATCCTGGCCGGGGCGGGCGGCCCCGGCTGTGGCGATGGCGCCGGCCGCCCCTGCCGCAGCCCGGACGTCATGCTCAACCGCGAGAGCGGCGTGCTGATGGTGCGCGCCACCGCCCGCCAGCACGAGCAGCTGCGCGCCTTCCTCGGCAGCGTGCAGCAGGCCGCGCGCCGCCAGGTGATGATCGAGGCCACCATCGTCGAGGTCACCCTCGCCGACGGCTACCGCCAGGGCATCGACTGGACACGCATCGGCGTGCCGGGCTGGAACATCAGCCCGCGCGGCAGCGACGACGCGATGCCGGGCCAGCCCACGGTGTCCTACCTGTCCGCGCACAACGACGTCCGCCTCGAGCTGCTGGAGACCTTCGGCACCGTGAAGGTACTGTCGAGCCCGCGCCTGTCGGTGCTCAACAACCAGACCGCGATGCTCAAGGTGGTCGAGGAGGTCGTGTACTTCCTGGTCGACAGCACCACCACCGAGTACGACGACCGCAAGCAGGCCCGCATCACCGCAACCACCACACCGCAGTCGGTCTCGGTCGGCATGGTGATGTCGGTGACGCCGCAGATCTCCGCCGACGGCGAGATCACGCTCAACGTGCGGCCCACGATCTCGGGCATTTCCGGCTTCAAGGACGACCCCAACCCCTCGCTCGGCGACATCCCCAACCGCGTGCCGCAGATCCGCACGCGCGAGATCGAATCCATGCTGCGCCTGCGCAGCGGCGAGATCGCGGTGCTCGGCGGGCTGATGGAGGACCGCGTCGACCACGACACCGGCCGCATCCCGCTGCTCGGCGACATCCCGGTCGTCGGCGAGCTGTTCACCCGTCGCGACAACGCGGTCCGGCGCACCGAACTGCTGATCTTCCTGCGTCCGCTGCTGATCGACGAGCCGAGCCTGCAGGCGGGCTATGCGAACTACGCCGCGCATCTGCCCGATGACCGCTTCCTCAACGACGGCCCCTCGCCCGGCCAGCGCAACTTCCCGCACATGCCGCTGCGCCCGCTGCTCGCACCCGCCGGCACGACGCCCGAGCCCTCCTTCACCCCGACCGACAGCCTGCCATGAACGCGCCCCCGTCCATCGGCCAGACCCTGCTCGCGGCCGGCCTGATCAGCGCCGACCAGCTGCGCATCGCCCTCCACGAACAGCGAGACCACCGCCAGCCCCTGGGGCCGGTGCTGGTCCGGCTCGGTTTCGTCAGCGAGGCCGCACTGCGCGACGCGCTCGCCGCACGCAGCGGCGTGCCCTGGGTGGACCTGGCCGCCGCGCTGGCCGATCCGGACGCCATCGCGCGCGTGCCGCAGGCCCTCGCCCGCCGCCACCGCCTGCTGCCGCTGCACTACGACGCCGGACACAAGCGGCTGATCGTCGCCATGGCCGACGCCCACGACATCGTCGCCCTCGACCGCCTGCGCGCCGAACTCGGCCCCGACGTGCACATCGAGCCGCGACTGGCCGGCGAGGGCGAGCTCGGACGGGCGATCGAGCAGCACTACGGCCAGGCGAGCTCGATCGAGGACCTCGTGCGCACCCTCGAGCAGCGCGGCGGCACGGCCGGCGCATCGCCGCGCGATCCGCAGCTCGTCGTGCGCCTGGTCGATGCGCTGCTCGCCGACGCGGTCTCGCGCGGAGCCTCCGACCTGCACTTCGAGCCCGAGGCCGGCTTCCTGCGCATCCGCCACCGCATCGACGGCGCGCTGCGCCAGGTACGTGCGCTGCACCGCGCATGCTGGGCGGAGCTCGCGGTGCGCCTGAAGGTGCTCGCCGGGATGGACATCGCCGAGTCGCGCAGCCCGCAGGACGGGCGCATCAGCCTCGCGGTCGGCGGGCGGGCGGTCGACTACCGCGTCGCCACCCAGCCGACGCTGCACGGGGAGAACATCGTGCTGCGCATCCTCGACCGCGACAAGGGCATCGTGCCGCTGGAAGCACTCGGCCTGACGCCCGCGCAGGCGGACGATCTCGGCCGCATCCTCGCCCGCCCCGAGGGGCTGGTGCTGGTGGTCGGCCCTACCGGCAGCGGCAAGACCACCACGCTGTACTCGATCCTCAACCACCTCAGCACCGAGGCGGTGAACGTCATGACGCTGGAAGACCCGGTCGAATATCCGCTGGCGATGATCCGCCAGACCCAGATCGGCGAGGCCTCGCGCCTGGACTTCGCCGACGGCGTGCGCGCACTGCTGCGCCAGGACCCCGACATCATCCTGATCGGCGAGATCCGTGACGCGGACACCGCGACCATGGCGCTGCGCGCCGCGCTCACCGGCCACCAGGTGTTCGCCACCCTGCATGCCAACTCGGTGTTCGGCGCGATCCCGCGCCTGGTGGAGATCGGCCTGGCACCCGAACTGCTCGCCGGCAACCTCACCGGCATCCTGTCGCAACGCCTGGTGCGCCGCCTGTGCCCGGACTGCCGCGCGCCCGCGTCGGCAAGCGCGGCCGATCTCGACCGCCTCGGACTGCCCCCCGACGGCGCGCCCGCGGTACTGTACGAGGCCGCCGGTTGTCCGGCCTGCGACTTCCGCGGCTATCGCGGCCGGCTGGCGATCGCCGAGATCCTGCCCTTCGATCCCGACTTCGACGACTTGGTCGCGCGCCGGGCGCACCCCGCGGAGCTGCGTGCCGCAGCGCGGCGCAAGGGCCATCGCAGCCTCGCCGAGGACGGCGTGCGCCGCGTGCTCGATGGCAGCACCAGCGTGTCCGAGCTGGCACGGGTAGTCGATCTGTCGACGCTGGTTCCGGCAGGCAGCGCGCTCACGGGGGGCGCATGAGCCGCTTCCGCTACCGCGCCCTCGCCGAGGACGGTCGCCGCGTGCGCGGCGAGCTCGATGCGACCGACCTGCACGACCTGGAGCAGCGCCTGCGCGCGCAAGGCCTGCTGCTGATCACCGCCCGCCCCCGCCGTCCCGGGCTGCGCCGCGCGCCCCGCATCGCGCGCCGCGAGCTGATCACCTTCTGCTTCCATCTCGAACAGCTGCTGGAGGCGGGCGTCCCGCCCTTCGAGAGCCTGGCCGCCCTGCGCGACGCGGTCACCGAACCTCGCCTGCAACAGGTGATCGCCGCCATGCTCGCCGACATCGAGCGCGGCCTGCCGCTCTCGGAGGCGGCCGCTCGCCAGCCGCAGGCCTTCTCGGCGGTGGCGGCGAGCCTGCTGCGTGCTGGCGAAACCGCCGGCCGCCTGCCGCTGGCGGTGCGCGACATCGGCGCGACGCTGGCCCGGGAGGAAGCGCTCGCGGCCCACGCCCGCCGCATCGGCATCTACCCGGCGATCGTCGCCGCCGTCCTGCTGCTGGCGATCGTTGTCGCGCTGACGCAGGTCGTCCCCGAGGTGGAGAAACTGCTGCGCAGTGCCGGCCAGTCGCTGCCGCTGCAGACTCGCCTGCTGGTCGGCCTGTCGCAGGCGGTGCGCGACTGGGGCTGGGCGATGCTGCTCGCGCTCGCCGCCGGACTCGCGCTCGGCGCGCACGCCCTGGCACGCTCGGAGCGCCTGCGCATCCGCGCCCACGCGCTGCGCCTGCGCCTGCCGCTGGTCGGCGAGATCCTGCGCAAGCTGGCACTGGCACGCTTCGCCGCCCTGTTCGCGACCCTGTACGCGGCCGGCATCAACATCATCGACGCCCTGCGCACCAGCGAAGACGCGGTCGGCAACCTCGCGCTGCGCGAGGGCCTGCGCAGCGCCCGCGAGGGCATCGAGCAGGGCCATCCGCTGTCCGCTGCCTTCGATGCCGCGCAGGTCTTCCCACCGCTGATCACCCGCATGCTCCGGCTCGGCGAGCACACCGGCGCCCTCGACCAGGCGCTGCACAAGGTCGCCAGCCTTTACCAGCGCGACGTGGCCGACGGCATCGCCCGCCTGCAGGCCGCTGCCGAACCGGCACTGACCATGCTGATGGGCGGCCTGCTGCTGTGGATCGCCAGCGCTGTGCTCGGCCCGATCTACGACATCATCACCCGCCTCCCGGTATAGCCCCGATGCTGCGCAAACCCCTCCTGCTGGCGATCGATGCGCTCGGCCTCCAGGCATGGCAAATGCATGAGCAGCAGCTCACCCGGGTGGCGAGTTTCGCCCCCGGCGAGACAGCTGCGGTGCGCGCCTGGCTGAACGCGCGCAAGCGCCGCGAATCGTGCCGAATCCTGATCAACCTCGCCGACGAGGCCTACGAGATCGAGGACCTGCCACGTGTGCGCGGCGCCGACCGCCGAGCGCTGCTTGCCCGCCGCACAGCGGCCTGGTTTCCGCACCCCGAATACGCCCGCGCCTGCGCGCTCGGGCCCGCCCCCGATGGCCGCAAGGGTTTCGAGCGCGTCCTGTTCGCCGGCCTGGAGCGCTGCGACGAGCTGCGCCCGTGGCTGGATGCGATCGGCGCCGCCGGGGCGCGCATTACCCGGCTGATCCCGGCCGCCAGCCTGGTTCCGCGCGTGCTCGCCGCCATGGGCGAGGCGGCAACGAGAGCGGGACCGCAGCTGGTGGCCGGCTTCGGTCGCGCCGGACTGCGCATCAGCCTGGTCGCCGACGGCCACGCGCAATTCTCCCGCCTGGTCGGCCAGTGCACGCTGGACGATGCGGCACACTCCAGCGCCTGGCTGCAGGAAGTCGAACGCACCCGCGACTACCTGCTCGCCCAGCACCGCCTGCCGTACGAAACGCCCGTGCCGATCAGGGTGCTGGAAACGCCCGACCGGCTGCAGGTGCCGCCCCGAGCCACCGACGGGGCGCCGCAGCGGCCGAGCGAAGCACCGGTTTTCCTGTCGCCATCCGCGGTCGGCAACAAGCTCCGCCGCGGCGCCGCGGACGGCCAGCCGGACTTCGACCGGCGACTCCTGCACGCCCTGGCACACGCGCCGTCGGATCTCGGCTGGCGGCCGCCATCCCTCGGCATGCGGGGCGGGCCCCTGGCGCTCGCCCCGCGCACCCTGGCCCTCGCCGGCATCGTCGCCGCCACCGCACTCGGCAGTGGCGTCTGGTACGTCGAGCGCGAAGCGGCCGCAGCCGAAGCCGCAGCCCGTGCCGCCCGCCTGCAGCGCGCGCCCGAACCGCCTCCGCCGACGCACGAGGCGCCGCGCGCGGCGCTC
>JARRBR010000163.1 GCA_029982755.1 Rhodocyclaceae bacterium | reverse complement strand
GGCGAGCGCGGCCTCGCCGACGATGCCGTTGAGGATGCCGATCGAGGTGATGCCGATCTGGATCGTGGACAGGAAGCGGGTCGGATCCTCGCCGAGCTTGATCGCCACCGCGGCGGAACTGTCGCCCTCCTCGGCGAGCCGCGCGAGCCGCGCCCGGCGCGCGGTGACGAGCGCGATCTCGGACATGGCGAAGACGCCGTTGAGCACGATGAGGGCGATCAGGAAGGCGATTTCCATGGAGTCGGGGCAGGAGAAGGGAATGCGCCGGCCCCGCGCAGCGCACGGCGGGCGATCCGGTCCCCGTCGATCATGCCCGAGCCGGCACGGGGTGTCGACTTCGCGGCCGCGATGGCGTTCGCACGCATCGCTTGACATTCCCGCAGCGCAGCAGACACACTCGCGCCCATCAAGGGGAGTAGCTTTTCCGCTCCGGCATCGTCATCACGGCAGACCGGTCGCCAGACCGTCTCCCGGTGCCGGGGGCAACGAAGGAATACGTTCTTTCGTTGCAAGCGAGACCTTGCCCGATGGGCAAGGTCCGTGCAGCGCAGCACGCAGGGGTCTGTGTCCTTCGGGAACAGGCCCTTTTTGTTTTGCGCGGAGCGTGCGATGGAATCGATCGGAACGTGGTGGATGTGGGCGGCCTTTGCCGCCATCGTGGTGACGATGCTGCTGGTGGACCTGTTCGCCTTCGGCGGCGGCAAGCAGCATCGGGTGTCGCTGAAGGAAGCGGCGGGCTGGTCGCTCGCCTGGGTCACGGTGGCGATGCTGTTCGCCGCCGGGCTGTGGTGGTACCTGGATACCACGCTCGGGCGTGTCGTCGCCAACGAGCAGGCGACCGCCTTCGTCACCGGCTACCTGGTCGAGAAGTCGCTCGCGGTCGACAACGTCTTCGTGTGGATGATGATCTTCAGCTTCTTCGCGGTACCGCTCGAGCTGCAGCGCCGCGTGCTGCTGTACGGCATCGTCGGCGCGATCGCGCTGCGCACGATCATGATCTTCGCCGGCAGCTGGCTGATCAGCGAGTTCCACTGGCTGCTCTACGTCTTCGGCGCCTTCCTGATCGTCACCGGCGTCAAGATGGCGTGGTTCTCCGAGCATGACCCCGACCTCGAGAAGAACCCCCTCATCCGCTGGATCCGCAACCACTACCCGGTCACCGACAAGCTCGAAGGCGAGCGCTTCTTCGTGGTGCGCGACGGCGTGCGCATGATGACGCCGCTGTTCCTCGCCCTGGTGCTGGTCGAGATCTCCGACGTGATCTTCGCGGTCGACAGCATCCCGGCGATCTTCGCCATCACCACCGACCCCTTCATCGTGCTCACCTCGAACCTGTTCGCCATCCTTGGCCTGCGCGCGATGTACTTCCTGCTCGCCGACCTCGGCGACCGCTTCGAGCTGCTCAAGTACGGGCTGGCGGCGATCCTGGTCTTCATCGGCACCAAGATGCTGATCGTCGAGTGGGTGAAGATCCCGGTGCTGGTGTCGCTGTCGGTGGTCGCCACCATCCTCGCCTGCTCGGTGTTCGCGAGCCTGTGGTACGCGGCACGCAAGGAGAAGGAAGCCTTGGCAGCCCGCGCGCGCTGAGACGGGGCGGGCCGGAGCGGGATGCGGAGGCGGATCGGCCTCCGGCCCGTCCCGTCCCGCCAGCGCCCGCAGCCCCATCCGCCCCATTTTTCCGGAACCACACACCCCCGACTACCGACATGACCGCAAGCCTCCAGCGCCTCGTCGAATCCGCCGCCTTCCAGCGCTTCATCGTCGCCGTGATCGTCATCAACGCGATCACCCTCGGCCTCGAGACCTCCTCCACCGCCATGGCGAAGGCCGGCGGTCTGCTGCTCGCGCTCGACCGCGCCGCCCTCGTCGTCTTCGTGGTCGAGATCGCGCTCAAGCTCTTCGTCTATCGCCTGCGCTTCTTCCGCAGCGGCTGGAACGTGTTCGACTTCACCATCGTCGCGATCACCCTCGCCCCCACCGGCGAAGGCCTGCAGGTGCTGCGCTCGCTGCGCATCCTGCGCGCGCTGCGCCTGGTGTCGGTGGTGCCCTCTATGCGCAAGGTGGTCAATGCGCTGCTGCGCGCCATCCCCGGCATGGGCTCGGTGCTCACCCTGCTGCTGCTAGTGTTCTACGTCGCCGCGGTGATGAGTACCAAACTCTTCGGCGAGCGCTTTCCGGACTGGTTCGGCAGCGTCGGCGAGTCCTTCTACACCCTGTTCCAGATCATGACCCTGGAGTCGTGGTCGATGGGCATCGCCCGCCCGGTGATGGAGGCCTACCCCTACGCGTGGGTCTTCTTCGTCCTCTTCATCCTCCTCACCACCTTTGCGGTGCTCAACCTCTTCATCGCCATCGTCGTCGACTCGATGAGCGCGGTGGAACACGAGGAGCAGGAGCAGACCCGGGAGCTGGTGAGCGTAGACCACGACGCGGTGCTCGCCGAACTGCGCGCGATCCGCGCCGAACTCGCCGAACTGCGGCGCGCCGGCGGCGCCCGCCCGCCGGGCGCATGAGCCGCCCCGCCCGCCTTCAGCGCTTCACTTCCAGCAGTTCGATGACGAAGTTGAGCGTGCTGTCGGGCGGGATCTTCCCCGCCACGCCGCGAGTACCATAGGCCGTTTCCGGCGGGCACACGATGCGCACCGCGCCGCCCGGCGACATCTGCTGCAGCACTTCCTTCCAGCACGGAATCAGCGCCTCCAGCGGCAGCTCCGCCGGCCGCCCGCGGCCGTAGGAGCTGTCGAACTCCTTGCCGTCGGCGAGCGTGCCCTGGTAATGCACGCGCACGACGTCGGCCAGCGTCGGCGATCGCGAGCCGTCGCCCTGGCGCCAGATTTCGACGCTGACGCCCGAAGGCAATATCGTCGTTTGTGGCCCTGCGGAAAAGGCAGGAGGCACTGCCAGTAATGCTAGAAACGCTATGAGTCGAGCCATGAGCCACCCCATAAATCTAACTGCGCAAGCCTGCCGACACCGCTGCTCTAGTCGCCTTCGAAATAGTCGGAGTCCACTTTCTTCAACTCATAGACACCGAGCATCGACACGCCGACATTGTGATCCACCATCAGCGTGGCAAGGCGTTCGCCGTCCAGCAGAATGATCTTCGTGTTGATGATGCTGGCGTACTCTTCCGCTTCTCGGCTGAAATTTGAAGTGGTGCTGAAGACCCCTTTGGTCGCTCTTTGCCCTTGAAGGGCTCCAGCGAACTTCTGGATTTCAGGCCGACCGACAGTCCCCTCCCATCGCTTGGCCTGAATGTAGATCGCATCGAGTCCAAGCTTGTCCTCTTTGATGATGCCGTCAATGCCACCATCACCACTCTTGCCAATGGCTCGACCAGCATCACGCCGCGAACCACCGTAACCCATCGATACAAGCAGATCGATCACCAGCCGTTCAAAAAACGCCGGTGATGAGGCTTTTACCTGATCAAGCAGGTCGGCTTCGAGACTCTTCCGGAGCTTTTGATAGGCCGCGGCAAGCGCATCCTCCGGAGTGAGATCTTCGTTCACAGCTTCAGCCTGCTCGCGCGTTTCGCCTTCGCCTCGTTCGCGTCTTCGATTGCGAAATGCCAGGAAAGCCTCGTAGCGCTCAAGCGTCGAGGTATCAATTCGATCCGGCGCTCGGGCAAGTAGCTCAACCCCGGACTCAGTGATCCTGAAGATGCCCCGCTTTACCGACTTAATCAGACCAGCCTGCTTGAGGTAGGTCCTTGCCCAGCCCACTCGGTTATCGAAAATAGGCGCAGTACCACTCGGAAGAAGTTCGCCGCGCTCGGCATCCGTCAATCCGAACTGTGCAGCCAAGTACTCCACTGCATCACGAAAACGGTGTTCCCCGCCATCACCGGCGAGGCGCAGCAAAGGGAGCATTAGCGTTTGGTAGTCGGGAATCGGCATTGGCAATTTGGTGTTGGGGCTGGCATGAGCAAGCCCGCTCGGGTGCCCCACGGAGTGCCCGCTTGGCCTGAAAAAGGCATAGCTCAATTCGATCGCAACTCCCCCACGACAGCGAGTGTCGTGGGGCTGTGCTCAAAGCAAAACGCTTACAGCTTCCCGGCGACCCACTCCTTGACCCCCGCCAGCGCCGCCGGCAGGTTCTCCGGCTGGGTGCCGCCGGCCTGGGCCATGTCCGGACGGCCGCCGCCCTTGCCGCCAACCTGCTGGGCGACGAAGTTGACCAGCTCGCCGGCCTTGACCTTGCCGGTCTGGTCGGCGGTAACGCCGGCGATCAGGCTGACCTTGCCGTCGCCCACGCTCGCCAGCACGATCGCGGCCGACTTGAGCTTGTCCTTGAGCTTGTCCATGGTGTCGCGCAGCGTGGGCACGTCGGCACCTTCCAGCGTCGCCGCCAGCACCTTCACGCCCTTGATGTCGACCGCCTGGCCCACCAGCTCGTCGCCCTGGCTGGCGGCGAGCTTGCTCTTGAGGCGGGCGAGCTCCTTCTCCAGCGCACGCACGTTGTCGAGGATGCCGGCGACGCGCTCGGCGACCTCGTCGGGCTGGACCTTGAGCAGCGCGGACATGCCCTGCACGCGGCGCTCCTGCTCCTGGGCGTAGCGCAGCGCGTTCTCGCCGGTGATCGCCTCGACGCGGCGGATGCCGGCGGCGACGCCGCCTTCGGACACGATCTTGAACAGGCCGATGTCGCCGGTGCGGGCGACGTGGGTGCCGCCGCACAGCTCGCGGGTGCTGCCGATCGAGAGCACGCGCACCTCGTCGCCGTACTTCTCGCCGAACAGCATCATGGCGCCGGTCTTCTGCGCCGCCTCCAGCCCCATCAGCTCGGCCTTGGTGTCGGTGTTGGCGAGGATTTCGCGGTTGACGATCTCCTCGACCTCGCGGATCTCCTCGGCGCTCATCGGCGCGGTGTGGGCGAAGTCGAAGCGGGTCTTGTCGGGGTCGACCAGCGAGCCCTTCTGCTGCACGTGGGTGCCGAGCACCTCGCGCAGGGCCTTGTGCATCAGGTGGGTAACCGAGTGGTTGCGTGCGGTGGCGGCGCGGGCGGCAACATCGACCCTCGCGACCACGCCCTGCCCCACTGCCAGCTTGCCGGTGCGCACCACGCCGTGATGCCCGAACACCGCGGCCTGGATCTTCTGCGTGTCTTCGACGCCGAAGATGCCCGCCGCGCCGCGCAGTTCGCCGCGGTCGCCGACCTGGCCGCCGGACTCGGCGTAGAACGGGGTGTGGTCGAGCACGACCACGCCCATCTCGCCCTCGAGCAGCTCATTGACCGGGGCGCCGTCCTTGTACAGCGCGAGGATGTTGCCCTTCTCTTCCAGCAGCGTGTAGCCGTGGAAGGTGGTCTCGGGGCCGTCGTATTCGAGGTTGGCCGCCATCCTGAACTTGCCGGCGGCGCGCGCCTGCTCCTTCTGGCGCGCCATCGCGGCGTCGAAGGCGGCGGCGTCCACCGTCACCTCACGCTCGCGGCAGATGTCGGCGGTGAGGTCGAGCGGGAAGCCGAAGGTGTCGTGCAGCTTGAAGGCGGTGTCGCCGTCGAAGACCTTCTTGCCGGCCGCTTCCATCGCGGCGAGCTCGGCCTCGACGATGGCCATGCCGTTCTCGATGGTGGCGAAGAAGCGCTCTTCCTCCTGGCGCAGCACGTCCATGATGCGGCGCTCGCCTTCCTTCAGCTCGGGATAGGCGCTGCCCATCTCGGCGACCAGGTCGGGCACCATCCTGTGGAAGAAGGCGGCGCGCGCGCCGAGCTTGTAGCCATGGCGGATCGCACGGCGGATGATGCGGCGCAGCACGTAGCCACGGCCCTCGTTGCCGGGGATCACGCCGTCGGCGATCAGGAAGGAGCAGGCGCGGATGTGGTCGGCCAGCACCTTCAGCGAGGGCGAGTCCATGTCGGCGCCGGAGGTTTCGCGCGCAGCGGCCTTGATCAGCGCCTGGAAGAGGTCGATCTCGTAGTTGGCGTGCACGCCCTGCAGCACCGCCGAGATGCGCTCCAGGCCCATGCCGGTGTCCACCGAGGGCTTGGGCAGCGGATGCATCACGCCCTGCTCGTCGCGGTTG
>JARRBR010000162.1 GCA_029982755.1 Rhodocyclaceae bacterium | reverse complement strand
TGAAACACCCGTGCGCCGATGATAGTGAGGTCCGCCCTCGTGAAAGTAGGTCATCGTCAGACTAACCCACAAAACAAACGCCCTGATCGCTCAAAAAAGTAATCAGGGCGTTTGGCCGTGAACTAAAGAAAGCAGCGCACGAGAAGCAGAGAGTTCCAGGCGTTGCGCCCAGCTGACGGACCGAAAGCTGCGATGGTGACATCTGGTCGCAGCCAGAGCCCGCGCGACTTTCCCTGCGACGCGGGTCAGCAGTCCCCAACTCCAGTCTGCGAGAGCACGATGTCCCCCCAGCCCAACAACCCGCTGCATGGTGTCACCTTGGAGCGTATTCTTACCGACCTAGTGGAACGACTGGGTTGGTCAAGGCTCGGGCGCCGCATCACCATACGCTGCTTCAATCACGAGCCCAGCATCGCCTCGAGCCTCAAGTTTCTCCGCCGCACGCCGTGGGCGCGTCTGCAGGTCGAGGAGCTATACATTGAGACGGTGTCCGGAGGATTGGGTGCAAACCGTCGCGACCGGGACGCTCTGGGTTGCGCTGACCGCTGAAGACCCGGATCAGAACCCGCCGATGCTTGGCTACGCCTGACGTCCCCCTTGGATGAGGCTCACAGGCCACGGTGGACCATGCTCACTCGAATTCGACCACGACCTGGCCCGATTGGACATTGTCGCCCGCCGCGACGCGCAAGGCAGCGATGCGGCCGGCGATCGGTGCGGTGATGTTGGTTTCCATCTTCATCGCTTCGAGCACCATCAGTGGGTCGCCCACCTGCAGGCTCTGGCCGCGCTGGGCGACGAGGCGGACGACGATGCCCGACACGGGGCTGCGGCATACCTTTGCTTCGTCGACGGCAGGGGCGGGGGAAACGGAAGCCGGTGCGGCCGGCGCGGTGGCGACGCTGCCCGAGAGCACGGCCGAACCGATGGGGTAGGCCGGGGGCAGGGTGGCCGTGTCGCCTTCCGCGACCTCCACGTCGACCTCGAACGTCTTGTCGTTGAGCGTGATCCTGAGTTTCACCGTGGAGTTCCTTTCAATGCACGCGGTGCGAGGCCTGGATATGAACGCGCCCGACCTGGGCCCAGGTGGCCGAGTGCACCAGACGGACCTGGCGGATGCGGGCACGCACGCCGAGGAAGGCGGCGATCGCAGCGGAGAGGGCGAGCAGTTCTTCTTCGCTGATCGTGCTCTCGGTGATGGCCGTGGCTGTCCTTTGTCGCGTGACTGCGGGGGGCGCCGGCGGCAAGGCGGCGAGGCGCGTTTCGAGTTCGCAGACGCGCTCACCGAGCGTGCGCACTTCGTCACGAAGCGCGGCGATGACCGCAAGGAGTTGGTCCTGATCGTTCACGTGCATATCCTCACAGCGGCGTCAGGCCGTGCTTCTTGTGTGGCCGTGGCTCGCGCTTGGTGCGCAGGTACTCGAGTGCCTGGGCGATATGGCGGCGGGTCAGCGCCGGCTCGACGACCGCATCGACGAGGCGGCGTTCGGCGGCGACATAGGGTGTGGAGAAGGTTTCGCGGTACTCGCGGATCAGCTCGCGGCGCCTCTCGACCGGCTTTTCCGCTTCGTCGATCTCCTTGCGGAACACGATCTCCGCCGCGCCCTCGGCGCCCATGACCGCGATCTCGGCCGTCGGCCAGGCGAACACGCGGTCGGCACCGAGGTCCTTGCTGCACATCGCCACGTAGGCGCCGCCGTAGGCCTTGCGCAGGATCACGGTGATCTTGGGCACGGTGGCCGATGAGTAAGCGAACAACAGCTTGGCGCCGTGGCGGATGATGCCGCCGTATTCCTGCTTCACGCCCGGCAGGAAGCCGGGGACGTCGACGAAAGTGACGAGAGGCAGGTTGAAGGCGTTGCAGAAGCGGATGAAGCGCGCCGCCTTGTCCGAGGCGTCGATGTCGAGCACGCCGGCCTGCACCAGCGGCTGGTTGGCGACGATGCCCACCGTGCCGCCGCTGATGCGCGCGAAGCCGACGACGATGTTGGACGCGTAGCCTGCCTGCACTTCCATGAAATCGCCGTGGTCCACGACGCCGGCGATCACCGTGCGCACGTCGTAGGCCTGGCGGCCTTCGACGGGCACGAGGGCTGCGAGGGCGGGATTGGCGTCCACGCGACGGTCGCCTTCGATCTGGGGCGGGTCTTCCAGGTTGTTCGCGGGCAGGAAGGCGAGCAGCTTCTTGCACAGCAGCACGGCGTGGGCGTCGTCCTCGGCGATGAAGTGGATCACGCCCGAGTGCAGCATGTGCGCGTCCGGCCCGCCGAGCTGTTCGGCCGTGACCTGTTCTCCGGTGACCTGGCGGATGACCTGCGGGCCGGTGATGAAGAGCTGGGCCTGGCGGGTCTGGATAATGAAGTCGGTAAGCGCCGGGCTGTACGCGGCGCCACCCGCGCATGGCCCGCAGATCAGCGAGATCTGCGGCACCACGCCCGACAGCAGCACGTTGGCGTGGAAGACCTTGCCGTAGCCCGACAGCGAGTCGATGCCCTCCTGCACGCGCGCGCCGCCCGAGTCGTTGATGAAGACGAAGGGCGAGCCGGTCTTGAGCGCCAGGTGCATGATGTCCGCGACCTTCTCCGAATGCACTTCGCCGGCCGATCCTCCGGCGACGGTGAAGTCCTGGCTGGCGAGGTGGACCAGACGGCCACCGACGGCAGCGGCGCCGGTGACCACGCCGTCGGCGGGCAGGGACTTGCCGGTCATGCCGAAAAGGGTGGCGCGGTGGGTGGCGAAGAGCCCGGTCTCGTCGAAGCTGTCGGGGTCCACAAGCGCGGCGATGCGCTCTCGTGCGGTGAGCTTGCCCGCCCGGCGCTGCTTGTCGAGACGGTCGGCGCCGCCGCCGAGTTCGGCCGTGGCGCGGCGGCGCTGCAGGTCGGCGATCTTGTCCTGCATGGTGCTCATGCGTATTTCTCCAGAATGCGATGGTGGTGCCGGAGCACGGTGGCGTGGACCGTGCGCTTGGTGGGGCGGGGCTGCGGCACGACAGCGCCTCAGCCCACCGGCGTCACCGACACGCGGTGCGAGCGGCCGTTCACCGTCACGTCATAGCTGATCGGGGTGCGCACCGGAGTGGTGCCGGCGCTGCCGCCCGTCGGCGTGGTAGCGCCGGCTGCAGTGGTCGGCATGGCCGCAGCGGGATCCCTGCCCAGGTTCTTTGGGCCGTCGCCACGGCTGGCGAAGAACTTCGGCGCCACCTGCGGGAACATCGCGTGGGTGAGTACATCCTCGTCGCTGCCGTTGCTGCCGGGCAGGGCGATCGCAGCTTCGCGCAGCGCCTGCCATTCGGGCTTGAGGAGGTCGGCGGGCCGGCCGTCGATCGGCGGCTTCTTTGCCTGCTGCTCGGCCAGCGCCACGACTTCCGGGTCGCGCGCCCCCGGCGCCGCGCCGTAGTAGCCCAGCATCAGGTCGGCGAACTCGCCCGACATCGCCTTGTAGCGGCCCATCATCACGTTGAACACCGCTTGGGTGCCGACGATCTGGCTCGACGGGGTGACCAGAGGCGGAAAGCCGGCGTCCTCGCGCACGCGCGGAACCTCGATCAGCACCTCGCGCAGACGGTGCGCAGCCTTCTGCTGCTTGAGCTGGCTCTCCATGTTGGAGATCATTCCGCCGGGGATCTGACTGTCGAAGATGTCGGTGTCCACGCCGTGGATGTTGGACATGAACTCGGCGTAGCGCGGTCGCACCGCGGCGAAGTGGTCCTTTATGCGGCGCAGGCGGTCCTTGTCGAGCCGGGCCTCGAAGCCGGTGCCTTCGAGCATCTCGACCAGGCTCTCGGTCGGGTTGTGGCCGGGGCCCAGGCTGAGCGAGCTGATCGCGGTGTCCACGCAGTCGGCGCCGGCTTCGATCGCCTTCATCAGGCTTACCAGCGTCACGCCGGTGGTGGCGTGGGTGTGCACATGCACGCGCACGCCTGCGCCGCAGCGCTCCTTGATGCCCTTGACGATGTCGTAGGCGGGCTGGGGCTTGAGCAGCGCCGCCATGTCCTTCAGGCAGATCGAATCGCAGCCCATCTCGACCAGGCGCTGCGCCATGTCCACGAAGCCCTGCACCGTGTGCAGCGGACTCACCGTATAGCAGATCGTGCCCTGGGCGTGTTTGCCCGTGCGGCGCACGGCGGCAATGCAGCGCTGCAGGTTGCGGACGTCGTTGAGCGCATCGAACACGCGGAACACGTCCATGCCGTAGTCGGCGGCCTTTTCGACGAAGCGGTCGACGACCCCGTCCTCGTAGTGCCGATAGCCGAGCAGGTTCTGGCCGCGCAGCAGCATCTGCAGGCGGGAATTGGGGAGCAGGCGGCGGAAGCTGCGCAGGCGCTCCCAGGGGTCTTCGTTGAGGAAGCGGATGCAGGCGTCGAAGGTGGCGCCCCCCCAGCATTCCACCGACCAGTATCCGGCGCGGTCGATGTCTGCGCAGGCGGGAACCATGTCTTCGAGCGCCATGCGGGTGGCGAGCAGGCTCTGGTGGGCGTCGCGCAGCGCGAGTTCGGTGATGTCGATGATGCGGGTCATGTGGGGCGCCTCTGTGCCGCTACTGCGGAGGCCTTCGTGAAGCCGGGCCGTAACGGTGCGTGGGTATTTGTGCAGTGCAACTATAGTCCGCCGTCCATGACCGTGCATGACGTTGATCAAGTAAACCGCAGGTCCGGGCCGCAGGGCTTCACGCCCGCGGCAGGCGAGGCGCGTGTGCGCTTGGAGGAGATTGTTGGAGAATCGCGAACATTGATGCCAAGCAAAGGGGATTTATCTCGAAGCAATTTACAAACACAATCGGGAGCCGAAATTCGTGAGAGGCCCTATCTGATGAATCGCTTTCGTTTCAATCCCTATCTGCTGCTCGTCCTGGCCTCGCTGTTCTGGGCGGGGAACATGGTGATGGGGCGCGGCCTGCGTGACGATCTGCCGCCGGTTGCGCTCGCGTTCTGGCGTTGGGTGGTCGCCTTCGCCTGCGTGCTGCCGCTCGCCGTGCCGCACCTGAAGGCGCAGTGGCCCAGGTTGCGTGCGGCGTGGAAGCAGGTGATCGTCCTCGGCGTGTTCGGGGTGGGGTTCTACAACACCTTCTCGTATGTCGCGGTGCAATACACGACCGCAACCAGCGCAACCCTGCTCAACTCCTTCATTCCGGTCGCGACCATCGCCCTCGCGTTCGTCTTTCTCGGCAAGCGCCTGAGCCGGCCGGAGGCGGTCGGAGTGCTGGTGTCGCTGGTCGGCGTGCTGCTGCTGATCAGTCGTGGCAGTCTCGAGCTCCTGTTCGGGCTCAGCCTGAACACGGGCGACCTGTGGATGCTGGTCGCGGTGCTGACCTGGAGCATTTACACGGTGGGGCTGCAGTGGCGACCTCAGGGCGTGCATCCGATGCTTCAACTCGCCGCCTTCATCTTCGTCGGGCTGCTGGTGATGGCGCCGATGTACGCATGGGAGCTATCGGGCGGGCGCACGGTGAATCTGCATGCCGGCTCGGTTGCCGGCATCCTCTACGCAGGCGTGATCGCGGCGTTTCTCGGTTTTGTCTGTTTCAACGCCGGGCTGGTGGCGGTGGGGCCAGCGGTGGGCTCCCTGTTCATTCACTTGCAGCCGGTATTCGCCGCGATCCTGTCCACCCTGCTGCTGGGCGAGTACCCGGCCTGGTTTCACTACGTGGGCATGACGCTGGTGCTCGGAGGGATCGCCCTGACGATGCGTCGGCCGCGCGCCTAGCCGGGGCGCCGCAGGCGCGTGAATGGGTGTGCCCGCATGCTGCGCTGCCAAAGTTTCCGTATAGGTTGTATCTTATATAGGACTTTCGTTCGGCGACCTTGACCGTCGCTCCGATCGAACGCATCCTTCACAGGTTTCGCGCGCCTCCGGCCAACGCGAGCCATCGACACAATCAATACCTGAGAGTCCGACACATGACCGAACGAGTGAGCTGCCAGCGCCTGCAGGTTGCGGCGAACCTGAAGCGTTTCATCGAAGAAGAGGCCCTGCCGGGCAGCGGCGTGGACGCTGCTGCGTTCTGGTCGGGCTTCGATGCACTGGTGCACGAT
>JARRBR010000039.1 GCA_029982755.1 Rhodocyclaceae bacterium | reverse complement strand
CATCGAGAAGGACGCACGCGGACTCAATGACGCCGAGCGCCTGGTGCTACGCCAGACCCGCAGCCGCGCCGTCATCGACGAACTGCGCCGCTGGCTCGACCAAGCGCTCCCCACCGTGCCGCCCACCTCGGTGCTCGGCGGTGCGCTGGGCTACCTGCATCGGCAGTGGCCGCGCCTGATCCGGTACCTCGAGCGCGGCGATCTGCCGATCGACAACAACCCGGCCGAGAATGCCATCCGTCCCTTCGTCCGCCAAAGCCAACGGCTTCGAGCCGTATCTGTGGCTGCGCCACGTGCTGCGCGCCTTGCCCGCTGCGACCACCGTCGAACATTTCGAGGCCCTCCTGCCCTGGAATCTCAAGGCTGAGCAGTTGATCACGGCGTAGCGGGCTCGGGGAAGGATGGGGTTCGTGGAGCGCTTACGATAGATCTCACGGGGGTCTTCGTTCAATCGACCGAGGAATCCATGAGCCTTCAACGCGCATTCACAGGCCATCAAGAGATCAATAAACGACTTGATCCGCCCAAGCTTATGCATGAGCGGACCTGCTTCCCATAAGAGGTCAAAGCGCTGCGCGAAATCCACCGAATCACGATGAAAATGCTCGGCGAGCGTATGAGCAATAGACATCGGCTTCACATGTTCCAACGGTGGAATGACCATAGCGCGCGCCCTATTTCAGCCGTGTCCGTCTCGCCACCGGCGGCACCACCACGTGGTCGGACACCGCATTAACCTTCACCCGCTTCGGCGTCGCCGACTTCGACAGTGAGGCCAGCGCGACGAACCAGGCCTTGGGCATGTCGGTCGGCAGGCCGATCGGGATGCCGGCGAGTTTCGGCGTGGCGTGGAAGGGGTGGCCCGGTTCCTGGAAGCCGGGTTCGGTGCAGCTGATGCAGGCGTAGCCGCCGCGGGTGCAGGAGCCTTCGCCGTTCCACGGCCGGGTGTTGCAGTCGGCGTGCGCCTGCGTGCCCTTGCAGCCCATGTGTTCCATCATGCAGCCGAGGTCGGAGGGCTTTTCGGCGCTGGCCTTGAATTCGTAGTACTCGTTGCGCGTGCAGCCGTGGTGCACCAGCTGGTCGGCGTAGAAGCGCGGCCGGCCCAAGGTGTCGAGGTCGGCTTCGGTGAAGCCGTCGGCGGCCAGCGCCATCAGCGTGTCGAGCACCCAGCTCGGGTGGGTCGGACAGCCGGCGATATTGATCACCGGCAGGCCGCCCGCGGCGCGGAAGTCGCTGCCCAGCAGGCCGCCGCGCACGTCGTCCTCGTACTGCAGGCTGCAGGCGTCGGTCGGGTTGTCGCCGCCGGCGGTAACGCCGCCCCAGGCGGCGCAGCTGCCGATGGCGATCACGTGGCGCGCCTTCGCGGCGAGCTTGCGCACCCATTCGATCATCGGCAGGCCGGTGCCGGCCATGATGTGGAAACGGCCCGTACCATTCGGCCCGCGCAGCAGCGAGCCTTCGACGCACAGCGCGTCCAGCGGCAGATCGCCGTCGAGAATGCGGCCGAGCAGCGCGGTCACCTCAGTGCCGCTGTCCAGCGACAGCGACGGATGCCACAGCAAGGCTATGCCGGCGTCGCGCAACTGGCCGTGGAAATCGTCGGTGTCGGCGCACAGCAGCGACATGCTGCAGCCGCCGCAGCCGCCGGACTGCAACCAGAGCACGTTCATGCATTCACTCCTTCGGTGTGCGCGCCGCGAGCGACGGCGTCGTGCAGCCATTCGCGCGCCCGGGCGAGCGCCTGTTCGAGATCGGCCACGGCCTGCGCATCCGGCTGCTCGCCCAGTTCCCAGCGGCGGCCGCGGATGGCCAGTACATCACAGCGCGGCGGTTCGCGCTGCTGCAGATCGGCGAACACCTGCAGCAGCGCTTCCGGCGACAGCGCGTGGCTGGTTATCCGGCGCTCGCGTTGCGGCTCGACCCTGCGCATCTGACAGGCGGCATCCAGCCCGCGCGCCGCGTCGACGAAGAGCACGCGTTCGCGGCCGACCAGGTCGAGCGCGTGCTCGATCTGCAGCTGGTAGTCGCTGAGACAGTCCACCGTGCCGGCGGGCAGCGCGCGCCCCGCATACGCCGCCAGCGCATCGACCAGCATCGGGCCGAGCGCGTCGTCGCCGCGGCTCGGGTTGCCCCAGCCCAGCACCAGCAGCGGCGCCGTCATTGCGCCGCCTCGGCGTCGTGCGCCGGGCCGTCGCGCAGCAGTTCGCCGGTCGAGCTGCGCAGCACGTGGTCGAGCACGCGGCCGTCGGCTGCGCGCACGCTCACCGCCAGCGGCATCTGACCGAGCGCGTGCGTCGCGCAGGACAGGCAGGGATCGTAGGCGCGCACCGCCACTTCGATGTGGTTGAGCAGACCTTCGGTAATCGTTTCGCCGTCGAGGTAGCGCAGCGCCACCGCGCGCACCGCCTCGTTCATCGCCTGGTTGTTGTGCGTGGTCGACACGATCAGATTGCAGCGCGTGACCAGATCGTCGTCGCCGACTTCGTACTCGTGGATCAGCGTGCCGCGCGGCGCTTCGATCATGCCGATGCCGGAGCGCTGGCGCGGCCCCTCGGCCTGCAGCGGACCGCCGGTGATCAGCGCGTCGTCGAGCAGCGCCGCCACGGTTTCGACGCCGTGCAGCAGTTCGATCATGCGCGCCCAGTGGGTGGCCAGCACCGTGTGCACCGGCTGCCCGCCGTGCGCGGCGACGAAGGCCTGGCGTGCCGCTTCGGCGCGCGGCGTCGGGATGAAGTCGCAGTTCTGCACGCGCGCCAGCGGACCGACGCGGTACCAGCCGTCATCCACGCCGAGGTCGCGGCGGTAGGGAAACTTCATATAGGTCCAGGGTTTGACCGCCTCGTCTATCAGTTCCCGATAGCACTGATCGTCGAAACCGTCGACCGCGATGCGCCCGTCGGATTCGCGCAGGCGCAGCACGCCGTCGTACAGCTCCATCGCGCCGTCGCGCCCGACCAGCGACATCATGGCCGCCGGCGTGTCGGCGAAGTCGGCGTAGCGGGCCGGCAGATTCTCGTGCAGCCGGCGGGCCAGCGTCACCGCGTCCTGCGCCCAGGCCAGCACCTGCGGCAATTCGGCGCGCAGCGCGTCGCGTTCGGCCGGGTCGACGGCGCGGTTCATGCCGCCGGGTATAGCGCCGGTGCCGTGAATGCGCTTGCCCGAGGTGATGCGGATCACCTCCTGGCCGAACTTGCGCAGCATGACGCCCTGGCGCGCCGCGTCCGGGAAGGCGCCGGCGACGCCGACGATGTTGCGGCGGTCGACCTCGGCGTCGAAACCGAACAGCAGGTCGGGCGAAGCGAGGTGGAAGAAGTGCAGCGCGTGGCTCTGCACGATCTGGCCGTAGTGCATGAGCCGGCGGATGCGGTCGGCCGCCGGCGGCACCGGCCAGCCGCCCGCCACGCGGTCGAGCGCCTTCGACGCCGCCAGATGGTGCGACACCGGGTAGATGCCGCACAGCCGCTGCACCATGACCGGCACTTCCCAGTAGGGCCGGCCTTCGATGAATTTCTCGAAGCCGCGAAATTCGACGATGTGCAGCCGCGCCTGGCGCACGCGATTGTCGTCGTCGAGCAGCAGCGTCACCTTGCCGTGGCCCTCCACGCGCGACAGCGGGTCGATCGCGATGCGGCGCAGTCCTTTGGGATCGGCAGCGGTTTCGAGCGGGCGGGTATCCATGGCGTCAGTCGTAGCGGATGAGGCCGGGCGCCGGCACCGGCGTGCGGCCGGCGATCAGGTCCTGCAGCAGTTGCCAGAAGGCGTCGGCCGGCGGCGGGCAGCCGGGCAGCGCGTGGTCGATGCGCACCACCTCGTGTATCGGCAGCACGCGGTTCAGCGGCAGCGGCAGTTCCGGGTCGTCCGGCACCCGACCATACACCGACAGCATGATGTCGCCGACGTCGAGGTGGTTGCGCAGCGCCGGCAGACCGCCGGTGATGGCGCAGGCGCCGACCGCCACCAGCACGGTGCAGCGGGCGCGGAAGGCGCGCAGCACCTCGACGTTCTCGGCATTGCACAGGCCGCCCTCGACCAGGCCGATGTCGCATTGCTCGTGCTCGCCGACGGTCTTGATGTCGGTCAGCGGCGAGCGGTCGAATTCAACCCGCTCGACCAGATCGAACAGCCGCTCGTCGATATCGAGCAGCGACATGTGGCAGCCGAAACAGCCCGCCAGCGACACGGTCGCGACGCGCAGCTTGCGCGGCGACGGGGAGCTCGCGTTCATCCGCGCGTGTCCTCCGTGTCGAAGCGGCGCTGGCCGATCGGCACCGCGAAGCCGACCCGCTTGGGCAGCAGCGCGCCGACCGGGCAGATGTGGGCCGCGCGGTCGTCCACCGACAGCGCGCTGTCGCCGAGGCGGCCGCTCGGGCTGTCGATCAGCAGCCGGGTGGCGATGCCGTGGCCGCCGATTGCGAACACCCGCTTGCCGTCGATCTCGTCGCTGGCGCGCACGCAGAGCTGACACAGGATGCAGCGGTTCGGTTCGAACAGCACATCGGGGTGGCTGGCATCGACCGGCCGCTCCGGGTTCAGCGCCTCGAAATGCAGGTCGGTCATGCCGGCGCGTTCGGCCTGAACCTGCAGCACGCAGTTGCCGCTCTTTTCGCAGCCGGGGCAGAAGTGATTGCCCTCGACGAACAGCATCTGCAGCAGGCGCAACCGCTGCGTATCGAGCGACGGCGTGCGGCACTCGACCTTCTGGCCGGCCACCGCCGGCGTCACGCAGGCGGCCACCGGGCGGCCGTCGGCCAGCACCGTGCACAGCCGGCACGACGCGCTGCCCGACACCTCTTCGCTCCAGCACAGGTGCGGCACCTCGTGACCGGCGCGCGCCGCCGCGCTCAGTATCGTGTCGCCCGGCTGCAGTGGGACCGGCTGGCCGTCAAGATCGAAGGTCGGGTCGGTGGCGCTCATGTCGGCGTGTCCGTATGCAGATGCGCACCGGCGTCGCTGCGGCCGGTGGCGCGGCGCGCCGAAGACAGTTCGGCGTCGAGGTCGACGTCCGGCTGGAACTGCGACGCGGTCGCGCGCTGCGCATAGGCGGCGCCGAAATGCCGCATCGTGTCGCGCAGCGGATTGCAGGCCGAGGCGCCGAGACCGCAGTGGGTACCACTGTGCAGCACGGTGTCGAGATCGTGCAGGCGCTCGATGTCGAAGGCGGACGCGCTGCCGGCGCCGCGCGCGTGCGCCAGCTTGTCTAGCCGCCGCACCACCAGTTCGGTGCCGACACGGCAGGGCGTGCACAGGCCGCAGCTCTCGTGCGCGAAGAAGCGGGCGAAGTGGCGTGCCACCTCGAACAGGTCGCGTGTGTGGTCGAACACCATGAAGGCGCCAGCGCTCGGCACGTCCTCGAAGGCGATGGCGCGGCCCGCTTCCGACGCCGGCACGCAGCTGCCGGACGGCCCGCCCACCTGCACCGCCTGCACGTCGCGCGCGCCGCAGTCGGCCAGGATCTGCGCGATCGGTGTGCCCAGCGGATATTCGTACAAGCCGGGCCACGCACAGTCGCCGGACACCGAATGGATCTTGGTGCCGGTCGATTGCGCGGTACCGATGCCGGCCCACCAGGCGCCGCCGCGGCGGGCGATGTGGGCGACCGCAGCGAAGGTTTCGACGTTGTTCACCACGGTCGGCCGGCCGAGATAGCCGGCCTGCACCGGAAAGGGAGGGCGGATGCGCGGCGTGCCGCGCTTGCCTTCCAGCGATTCGATCAGCGCCGACTCTTCGCCGCAGACATAGGCGCCGGCACCGAGGTGGATGTCGATGTCGAAACCGAAGCCAACGACACCGCACGCGTCATGGCCGAGCAGGCCCTGCGCGCGACGGCGGGCGAGCACCGCTTCGAGCTGCGGCAGCAGGAAACGGTATTCGCCACGCAGGTAGAGGAAGCCCTGCTGCGCGCCGACCGCCCGCGCCGCCACCGTCATGCCGTCGAACACAGCGTCGGCGTGGCGCGCCAGCAGCACGCGGTCCTTGAAGGTGCCGGGCTCGCCCTCGTCGGCATTGCACACGACGATGCGCCGGTCGCCGGCCGCGTCGCGACAGGCCTGCCATTTGCGCGCGGTCGGGAAACCGGCGCCGCCGCGTCCGCGCAGGCCGGAAGTCGCCACCTCGTCGAGCAGGACCTGCGGCGACTGCGCGAGCACCGCCGGCAGCGTCGGTGCGTCGGCGGTCAGACCGCTCAGCAGCACGTCGGCGCGCTGGACGCCGTCGACCACCTCGAACCACTCGACCGGCCACTGCTCGACCGGGGTGCCGGCGAACAACAGATCGGCCAGCGCGTCGACGCGCGCCGGATCGAGCCGGGTGATCACCTGATGATGATTGACCAGCAGCGCCGGCCCCTGGTCGCACAGCCCGGTACAGGAACAGCGGTCGACACTGAAGCGCCCCTGCGCGTCGACCTCGCCCGGTGCGACGCCGAGGCGGGCAGCACAGCTGCGCCAGCAGCGCTTCGCTGCCCAGCATGCGGTCGGTGATGTTGTCGGAGAACAGCACGCGCGTGCGACCGACCGGGCGGGTGTGGAAGAAGCGGTAGAAGCCGGCCACGCCCTCGACGTGGGCCAGCGTGAGGCCGAGCGCGGCGGCGATGTGGGCGAGCAGCGGGCGCGGCAGCCAGTGCGTGACGGCCTGTGTTTCGCGCAGCACCTGCACCAGCGCGTGCGGATCGCGCTGCCAGCGGTCGAGTACCGCATCGGCCGCCGCCCTCACCTGCTCGCTCACGATGTCCGCAGCGTCGACCATCAGCCCTCCAGCCCGAAGCGCACCATCTTTCCACGCAGACCGACGCGTGACAGGCCCAGTTCCTTGGCGGCGCGCGTCTTGTTCCAGCGATGACGCAGCAGGGTTTCGCGCAGCACCATGGCTTCGATCGCGTCCAGCCGCTCGGCCAGCGTGCCGCTGGCGGGCAGCGGCGTCGCGCTGGCGGTGGCGGTCAGGCCGGCCTGCCCGTGCAGCACGCGCTGCGACAGGGTCTGCGCCTCGATCCGTTCGCTGTCGCTCAACGCCAGCGCGCGCGCCAGTTCGTTGCGCAACTCGCGGATGTTGCCGGGCCACGGATAGCCCATCAGACAGGCCATCGCCTCGTCGCTCAGCGAAGCACCGGGGCGGCCCAGTTCGATGCCCACCTCGTCGACGACGCGGCGGGCGATCGGCTCGATGTCGCCGACGCGTTCGCGCAGCGGCGGTACGGTGAAGGTGGCGCCGGCGATGCGGTAGTACAGATCCTCGCGGAACAGGCCTTCGCGCACCCGCTGTTCGAGGTCGCGGTGGGTGGCGGCGATGACGCGCACGTCCACCGGCACCGCGCGCGTGCCGCCGACCGGGCGCACCTCGCCTTCCTGCAGCACGCGCAGCAGGCGCACCTGGAAGGCGGGCGAGGTTTCGCCGATTTCGTCGAGGAACACGGTGCCGCCGTCGGCGCGCTGGAACAGGCCGATGTGGTCCTCGTAGGCGCCGGTGAAGGCGCCGCGCCTGTGGCCGAACAGTTCGGATTCGAGCAGGGTTTCCGGTATCGCCGCGCAGTTCTCGACCACGAAGGCGCCGTTGGCGCGCGGGCTGGCGTAGTGGATGGCGCGCGCCAGCAGCTCCTTGCCGGTGCCGGATTCACCCAGCACCAGCACCGACAGGTCGTAGCGCGCAACCCGTGCGGCCATTTCGCACACACTGTCCATCGGGCTGCCGGCGGCGCGCTCGATGCGGTCGAAGCCGAAGGTGCGGCGCGCGCGCTCCAGCTTGTGCGCGGCGCGCTGGCGCAGCACTGGCGTGGCGGTGCGCAGTTCGAGGTCGAGGCGGGCGGTTTCCTGCTGCAGCGTCTGCGCCTCGGCGGCATTGCGCACGGTGGCCAGCAGATGGTCGGGCACCCAGGGTTTCAGGATGTACTGGTAGATGCCGGCGTCGTTGATGCCGGCGATGATGTCTTCCGAATCGGTATATCCGGATATGACGATGCGCACGACGTCGGGCCAGCGCTCGCGCACCTCCTTCAGGAACAGCACGCCGGTCAGGCCGGGCATGCGCTGGTCGCACAGGATGACATTCACCGCGTGCCGCTCCAGCTGCCGGCGCGCATCGTCGGCGCCGCTGGCGGTGAGCACGGTGAAGTCCTCTTCCAGCGTGCGGCGCATCGCGTCCTGCGAGCGCACCTCGTCGTCGACCACCAGCACGGTGGGTACGCGCAGGCTGGCGTTCATCGCGCAGCCACCTCGCGGTGCACGGCCAGGTGACGCGGCGTCCAGGCATGCGGCAGCTTGTGCACGAAGTGATGACGCGCGACGTGGTAGCTGGGATCGAAACCGTAGAAGTTGCGGTGCATGGGGGACAGTTCTTCCTTGCGGTAATCGGCGAGCGGACGTTCGGCTTCGTGAGCCGCGCGCTCGGTCTGTTTGCGCATCACGCGATCGCGCAGATTGTACGACGCGGCCATCGGCCGGGCTTCCTGCACCGCCGCATCGAGCACTTCGGCGGCCGGCACGTCGAGGCAGCGGTCGATGAAACCGATGCGCAGCGCCTCCGGCGCCGACAGCGGCAGCCGGCTCTGCATCAGCGCCGGCGCGCCGTCGGCGCCGAGCCGGCGCGGCGCGAGATAGGTCCAGTACTCGGAGCCGTACAGATTGCCCATGTTCTTGTAATGCGGGTTCAGCATGACGCCGCACTGCGCCCACACCTCGTCCGCCGCCAGCGCGAGGAAGGCGCCGCCGGCGCCGGCGTTGCCGCGCAGCAGCGACACGGTGAGGCGGTCGGTGGTGGTGATGATTTCCAGCGCGACGTCGTTCATCGCGTTGATGTTGCGCCACGACTCGTCGGCCGCGCTGTCGCCGTCGCGGTGTGCAGCCGCCTCGATGCTGTTGAGGTCGATGCCGTTGCTGAAGAAGCCGTCGCCGCCAGCGATCAGCAGAACCTGCGTGTCGCGCCGCTTCACCTCGACCAGCGCGTCGCGCAGGCGCTGGCACTGCGCGGTGGACATCGCGCCGTTGCAGAAATCGAAGCGGAGTACGCCGACCCGCGCGCCGCGCTCGCCGTGTTCGGCGTAGCGCAGTTCGCCCCACTCGTCCGCCGCACGCATCAGCGGCACCGCGCGCTCCGGCAACGCCGACGTCTCGGCGGCGAAGGCCCGCGCCGCCGGCAGCTTGATCGGCGACGCGGCGTCACCGAGGGCGACCGACACGCGCCCTATCCAGACGCCGCCATCGACGGTCCGGCGCAGCAGCGCGCCGTCGCGCTGCGCGAGAACGTCGCCCGGCGCGCCATCGAGGCCGGCCAGTGCGTCGGCAGTCGCCGGGTGCGCGTCGAACAGCCGGCAGGGCTGCCCGAACAGCGCATCGACCACCCCCGGCTGGCCGTCGGACGCGCGTATCTTCGCCAGCACCGTTGTGCTGTCGTCGCGCGACCAGTCGATGGCACGGCGCGCCTGCGGCAGTACGCCGCGCCAGCCGTCGGCGGCGAGCGCCATCTTCCGCGGCGCATCGCCGGCGGCGAAGCGGGTGAGCGCCTGCAAGGTCGCGGTCACGGCCGCCTCGGTCACCTCGCACCGGTAGATCGCGCCCTTGGACGCCGCTCGCAACGGGAAGGTTGCGGCTCCCCACACCGGGCCAGCGTCGAAATCGCCGTCCGCCTGCAGCACGGTGACGCCCCATTCGCGCTGCCCCTCGACGATGGCCCAGTCGAGCGCCGCCGGGCCGCGGTCGCCCGGCGGCCCCGGATGCACGATGAAACAGGGCAGGGCGCGCCATACCGACGCCGGGATGCGCCGCTTCAGGAAGGGCGCCAGCACGAGGTCAGGCTGGAACAGCGCGATCGCCTCTCCGGTCACCGCGTCGGCGATGTCCAGCTCGACCGACAGCGTGTGGCCGAGCGCCGTCAGTTCGGCGTACAGGCGCTGGCTCAGGCTGTTGAAGCTGTGGCACAGCAGCAGGATGCGCAGTGGCGCCGTCATTGCGGGAACCTCAGTCCGCCCAGCGTGCGCGCGGCGTCGCGGCGGCCCATGTAGAGCCCGAGCTTGCTCTCGATCGCGTCGAGCGCGCGGTTGAAGGCGGTCGCGTCTTCGGCGGCCAGCAGCGGACGTGCGACCAGCGCCACGTCGGGGCCGAAGTGCGGTGCCAGCCTGTGCATCGCGTCGGCGCGGCGCATCTCGAGCAGCGCGTCGGCCGGCGTTGTTCTGTCGTTGGCGGTCGGAAGCGCTGCCGGTTCGACCGCCTCGACATGGCCCAGCGTGCGCAGTTCTTCGAGCAGATCGACTGCGCCGTCGCCGATCACCTCCTGCAGCGCCGACAGCGGTGCCTGACCATTGACGACGATGAGCGCCGCGCGCAGCCGGCCGCGCAGCGTGCCGGTGCGCGACAGCAGTTCGGCGCGGCCCTGGTCGGTCTTGGCATAGACGCGGTCGGCGCTCATCGCGGTTCAGCAGATGCGCGGCAGCTGCTCTCCGCTCAGCCAGTCGACCACGCGCCGGCCACCGAAGCGGGTGTTCATCTGCACGAAGTGATGCGCGTCCTGCTGCACGATGCCGATGCGTGCCGCGTCCGCGCCGCGCGGATGCGCACGCATCGCCGCCAGCACCGCCTCTCCATGCTCGGCCGGCACGATGGCGATGAGTTTGCCTTCGTTGGCAACGTAGAGCGGGTCCAGCCCGAGCAGTTCACAGGCCGCATCGACCTCCGGCTTGACCGGTATCGCCGCCTCGTCGAGCAGCATGCCGACGCCGGACTGGCGGGCGATCTCGTTGAGCGTGGTGGCCAGCCCGCCGCGGGTCGGGTCGCGCAGCGTGCGGATGGCCGGACACACCGCCAGCATGTCGGCGACCAGACCGTTCAGCGCCGCCGTGTCCGACACGATGGTGGTTTCGAATTCCAGCGATTCGCGCTGCGACAGCACCGCCACGCCGTGATCGCCCACCGTACCCGACAGCAGGATGACGTCGCCCGGCCGCGCGTTGGCGCCCGACACGTCGATGCCATGCGGCACGACGCCGACCCCGGTCGTGCTGATGAACACGCCGTCGCCCTTGCCCTGCTCGACCACCTTGGTGTCGCCGGTGACCACCGCGACGCCGGCTTCGCGCGCTGCGGCGGCCATCGACTGCACGATGCGCTTCAGGTCGGCCAGCGGAAAGCCTTCTTCGAGGATGAAGCTTGCCGACAGCCAGAGCGGCGTGGCGCCCATCATGGCCACGTCGTTCACTGTGCCGTGCACGCTGAGCGCGCCGATGTCGCCGCCAGGAAAGAACAGCGGAGAGATCACGTGCGCGTCGGTCGCCATCACCAGGCGGCTGCCCTGCGGAATGGCCAGCGATGCGCCGTCGTTGCCCTGGCGCAGGAAGGGGTTGTCGAAGGCGGCGAGGAAGATTTCCTCGATCAGCTGCGCGGCGGCGCGACCGCCGGCGCCGTGGCCCATGTCGATGCGGCCGTTGCGGATGTCCAGCGGCCGGACATAGCCGGCGCGCACGGTGCCGCCCTTGCTGTCGTCTCTCGCGTTCATGCGGTCACCACCGGAATGTCCTTGAATCTTCCATACGCGTAATGCGCCGCGCATGCCCCCTCGCTCGACACCATGCAGGAACCGACCGGGTTTTCCGGCGTGCACACGGTGCCGAAAATCTTGCAGTCGGTCGGCTTCTTGACGCCGCGCAGGATGGCGCCGCACTCGCAGGCCTTGTTGTCGGCCACCGGCTTGTAGCCGACATCGAAGCGGCGCTCGGCGTCGAACTCGGCGAAGGCCGGGCGGATCTTCAGCGCGCTGTAAGGCACTTCGCCCAGACCGCGCCACTCGAAGCTGGGCCGCAGTTCGAACACCTCGGACACCTTCTGCTGCGCGGCGAGGTTGCCGTCGCGGTCGACTGCGCGGGTGAATTCGTTTTCGACGTGGGCGCGGCCGTCGTTCACCTGACGCACCAGCATCAGGATGGCCTGCATCACGTCCAGCGGCTCGAAGCCGGCGATCACGACCGGCTTGCGGTATTCCTCGGCGAAATGCTCGTAGGGCGCGGCGCCGATGACGATGCTCACGTGCGCCGGACCGATGAAGCCGTCGATCGGCACCGTGCCGTACTGGCGTACTTCCGGCGATTCCAGGATGTGGGTGATGGCCGACGGCGTCAGCACATGGCAGCACAGCACGCTGAAATTCTTCAGCCCCTCGCGCTGCGCGCGCAGGATGGCCAGCGCGGTCGGCGGCGTCGTGGTTTCGAAGCCGATGGCGAAGAACACCACCTGACGCTCCGGGTTGTCGCGGGCGACGGTGAGCGCGTCAGCCGCCGAGTACACCATGCGGATGTCGCCGCCGCGCGCCTTCGCTTTCGTCAGCGACAGGCTGTCGGAGGCCGGCACGCGCATGGTGTCGCCGTAGGTGCAGACGATCACGTCGTGTTCGAGCGCCAGCTTGATCGCCATGTCGACGCGGCCGATCGGCAGCACGCAGACCGGACAGCCGGGGCCGTGGATCATGCGCACATTCGTGGGCAGCAGTTCGCTCACGCCGTAGCGCGAGATGGCGTGCGTGTGGCCGCCGCAGAACTCCATGAAGCTGTACTGACGGTCGCCACGCGCTTCAGTGGCCAGACGGTCGGCGATCTTGCGGGCGACATCACCGTCGCGGAACTCGTCGATGTACTTCATGCCGACACCCCCGTCGCAGCACTCATCTCGCCGAACAGCGCCAGCGTGCGCTCGGCCTCGTCCGGATCGATCATGCCGATGGCGTGACCGACATGGACGATGACGTAGTCGCCGACCTGCGCCTCGGGCACCAGTTCGATCGACACTTCCTTGCGGATGCCGCCGAGGTTCACCACCGCGCGTTCGTCCTCGCGCAGTTCGACCAGCTTGGCGGGGATGGCTAGACACATGACAGGGACTCCGTATGCACGCCGGGTGCGAGATGGATCTGCTGCGCGACCGCCCAGGCCTGGCCGAGTGCCAGACCGGCGTCGCCACAGGAAGTGGCTTGCGGCCGCAGCACGCGCAGGCCGCGGCTCTGCAGCCGCAGTGTCACGCGGCGCGTCAGCAGCGCATTCATGAAACAGCCGCCGCCGAGGCAGACGGTATCGACCTGGGTGGCCTGCGCCGCGGCGATCGCCCACTGCGCGAGGCCGTCGGCCAGCGCCACATGGAACCAGGCGGCGGCTTCGTCGGCATTGCCGTCCGGCCAGTCGAGCAGACGGGCGAGCAGCGGACGCAGATCGAGCATGGTGTCGCCCGCGACCTCGACGACGCTGTCCTGCGTCGGCTCGCCGTGCGCGGCAAACCAGCGCTTCGCCGCCGATTCGAGCGCGATGGCGGCTTCGGCCTCGTGCGACTGGCGCACGCTCAAACCGAGCGCGCCGGCCGCGGCGTCGAACCAGCGGCCGGTGCTGGTGGTGGGCGGGCTGTTCAGGCCGCTGTCCAGCATGCGGGCAACGGTGCGCGCGGCCTGCGCACCGACCGCAGCGGTGTAGCGCGCTTCGATGTCGGCGCCGCGGCCCAGCGTCTGCATCGCCGCGGCGGCCATGCGCCAGGGCTCGCGCGCGGCGACGTCGCCGCCGGCCAGGCGCAGCGGCCACAGGTGGCCGAGCCGGCGCCAGTCGCCGGGCGCCACCCACAGCAGTTCGCCGCCCCAGGCCACGCCGTCGGTGCCGAGGCCGACGCCGTCGAGCGCCAGCCCGACCACCGGCTCGGTCAGGCCGTGCTCTGCCATCACGGCGGCGATGTGGGCGTGGTGATGCTGCACGCCGACGGCCGGCACGCCGAGCCGGTCGGCCAGCGCAACGGCCAGCTGTGTGCTGTAGAAGTGCGGGTGCAGATCGTGCGCGATCGCTTCGATCGGCGTACAGGACTGCGCGCGCAGATGGTCGAGCGACTGTTCGAGTGCGACGCAGGCGGCCGGGTCGCCGAGATCTCCGTGCATCGGGGACCACGCGGCGCGGCCGTCCTCGAACAGGCAGGCGGCGTTCTTCAGCCAGGCGCCGGCCGCCAGCACGGTGGGGAGTCGCGGGCTCATGACGCGGTGCTCCGCACGATGTCGTCGATGCCCGCACGCAGGCCGGCCACGGCATCGGCCTTCAGTCGTGCTTCGATCCAGGCTAGCCAGTCGCCCATGCCTTCGCCGGTGGTGGCCGACACGCGGATCACCTCGATGGCCGGATTGACGCGGCGCGCGAAGGCGATGCAGCGTTCGACGTCGAAGTTCAGATAGGGCAGCAGGTCGATCTTGTTCACCAGCATCAGCGTGCTGGCGGCGAACATGTCCGGGTATTTGAGCGGTTTGTCCTCGCCCTCGGTCACCGACAGGATGGCCACCTTGGCCGCCTCACCCAGATCCCACATCGCCGGGCAGACCAGATTGCCGACGTTCTCGATGAACAGCAGGCTGCGTTCGTGGTCGTGCCGGTGCAGGCGGGCGAAGGCTTCGGCCACCATGGGCGCGTCGAGGTGACAGCCCTTGCCGGTGTTCACCTGCAGCGCCGGCGCGCCGGTGGCACGGATGCGGTCGGCGTCGAAGGAGGTCTGCTGGTCGCCCTCGATCACCGCCACCGGCAGTCCGGGGGCGCGCGTCTTCAACGCCTCGATGGTGGCGCACAGCAGCGTGGTCTTGCCGGAGCCGGGGCTGGACACGAAATTCAGCGCGGTCACGCCGTGCGCCGCGAAGTGCGCGCGGTTCTGCGCCGCCACGCGGTCGTTCTCGCCGAGGATGTCGGTTTCGAGCCGTATCGCGCGCGCCTGGCTCATGCCGGGCACCGACACCCTGGCCGCGCCGGCGCCGAAATGCAGGTCGCCGCTGCTCGGGTCGACGGCGACGTGCGAAGCCTCGGCCTGTACCGCGTCCGTCCGGCGGATCGCAGGCGCACCGGGCTTCACCCGGCGTGCCGCGGGTGAATAGGGGCTGGGCGGATGGGCGTGCCCGTGCCCCTCCATCGTCACCTGGCTGCCGTCACCGGCACATCCACACACTACGCACATATCGGTCTCCTCAGTCCGTGCCCGGTCCAGGCCGGGTCTTCATTTCCTGTGGGAGCGAGCTTGCTCGCGATACGGCGCAAAAAGCATCGCGGTGCCGTGCAACCACTCTGTCGCGAGCAAGCTCGCTCCCACAAAAACCGCTTCTCAGTCCTCGACCTGCATGTCGATCACCTTCAGTTCGGTGCCGCCGGTCGGCTGCAGCCGGTAGCCGCCGCAATGCACGCAGGCGTCGCCGCGCTGCGCGATCTGCACGGTGAGGCTGCAGTCCATGCACCAGGCTTCGCCCGGTGGTTCGTCGATATCGATGCGCGCGCCGTCGAGCAGCGTGCCGGGGGCGATGGCTTCGAGCGCGAAGCGCAGCGCGCGCGACTCGACGCCGGCCAGCTGACCCGCCTCCAGCCGCAGATGCGTGACGCGGGCGAAACGCTCGCGTTCGGCGGTGCGTTCGACCAGCTGCAGAATGCCGCCGGCCAGGCTGGCTTCATGCATGCGCCACCTCCCCGATGCCGACCACCTCGTAGCGCACGCAGGGGTCGTAAGCCGCCATCAGCAGCGCGACACGGCGCGCGCAATCGGGCGCCGTCGGGTCCAGCCTTTCGAGCGCGGCCGCCACCGCACCTTCGGCATCGAAATTCCATTCGGTCGGCGCCAGCACGTGGCAGGCGGCGACGCGAGCGTGGTCACCCTGGCCGTCCAGCTGCACGTGATGCACGAGCAGGCCACGCGCCATTTCCGCCCAGGCCAGACCCTCGCCCGGCCCGAGCGCGACACGGCCGCTGCGCAGGTGGCCTTCGCCACCCGGCAGCGCGAGACGCACCAGTTCGGCCAGCCGCGCGGCGAAGCGATCGGACGCCGAGCGCGCCGGCGCGGAATCGGCCAGCCGCGTCCAGCAGCCGGTTTCGGCACAGGCACCGTCGATGCGCGGACGACGGGTGAAGGCAGCGTCCTGCGTCATCGCGGTGGCCAGTGCGCGCAGTGCCGTTTCGCTGGCGTGCACATGCAGCGCCGGTGCCGCGGCGATCGGTGCGTCGGTCAGCGCGGCGCTGTCGCGCAGCCCACGGGCGAGCCAGGTCCGGCCCGCGTCGCGCCAGTCGGCGAAGGCCTGCTGCGGTGCCCGCTCGAAGGCGGCCAGCCAGCGCGCCGGTTCGACGCCGAGCAGGTGGCACTCCGTCCAGCCCGTCAGGTTGTCGGCGCACGCGTCGTCGCGCAGCACCGGACAGGCGGCCAGCGCGCGCGCGGCATCGGCCGACGGCTCGGCGGTCAGCAGCGCCGGCCAGTCGAGCAGGATGCGACGCAGGTGTTCGCGCAGCGTTTCGCCGCGCAAGGTGTCCGCCAGCTGTGTGTCGACGCCCTGCGCGGCGTCGACCGCGGCGCGGGCGCACAGCCGGTGCGCGTGGCTGCACAGGCTGAACACGGCGCCGAGCAGGTCGGGCAGCGACTGCGCCGGGCGACCGATGGCGAGGCGCGCCGCCCAGTCCGGACGCTGGCCGCCCAGCGCGGCCGGGCGCGGCGCACCCGGCTGTACGCGCAGCACACCGGCCAGTGCGTCGAGCGACATCATGGCGTGCGGCTCCGCCCGAACAGGAAGCCGCGGCGGGCCGGGCGTTCGGGTTGTTCGGCCGCATCCTTCGCCGCCGCAGGCAGCGGTTCGCGCAGCCGCGCCAGCACCGCCTGTGCGGTGGCGACGGCGGTGTCCTGCGAGGCGAAATCGAACATCGGCGAGAACAGCGAACAGGCGTCGAAAGTGCCGATGGCCGCTTCGTGCGCGCCGATGAAATCGAAGCGTTCGCGCCCGAGTGCCAGGCGGCGCGTGACGCCGACGCGCCCCAAGTCGTCCTCGCGCGCCAGCGGCAGGCGCACCAGATTCATGAACCACGGCGTCACCAGCACGCCGCTCGCGGCCGGCGGCAGATCGGGTTCCGATGCGCACAGCTCGAAACCGACCAGCTCGACGCGCAGCGCCTCGTTCATGATCGGCAGCCCGGCCATGCGGGTGTCGGCGATCTGACGGAACAGCGCTTCGAGGGCGCTGAGGCGGTAGGCGAGCATCGGGTCGGTGGTCATGTCTGCTGGTCTCGTGAGGCGATCGACCTCAGTCGATCACCATGAACTGGTCGGCATCGCCGTCGCACTGCGGGCAGCGCCAGTGCGGCGGCAGGTCGGCGAACGCGGTGCCCGGCGCGATCTGCCACACCGGGTCGCCCTGCTGCGGGTCGTACACCCACCAGCAGATCTTGCATTCGAGCTTCGCATTGTCCGGCAACTTGCCGGCGTCGCCGAGATAGCTGCCTTCGAAGCGCGCGTTCGCCGACATGATCAGTTGCCTTCCACCCAGGCCAGCACCTCGGTCAGGCGCTCGAACGAATCCTCCAGGTCTTCCTTCGCCGCCATCGCAACCTCCGGCAGCGCGGTCACTTCGACCGTGTTCAGGATGACCACGTCCTGCGAGTTGTAATAGACGACGCGCCAGGTATTGGGCACGCGCGTGTTGGTGATGCGGCAATTGCCGTAGCCGCGCGACAGGATGAGCACGCGGCCGGTGCCGAGGTGGTGGTCCATGAAGCCGATGTCCTCGTTCGACATCGGCAGCAGGGTCAGATTCACGACGTGCGCCGGTTTGCCCGGCTTCCAGCCGCGCCACTGGTCCTCGATCTCGGCCAGCAGCGCCGGCGCGTTCTGCACATTGGGCGGCAGCGCGCCCTGCCAGCGCGGCACGGTGAACCACAGGTCGTCGGCGGCCGAGGTGCGCAGCACTTGCGGTATCGCGCCGACCTCCATCGTGTCGGACACCACCCGCCCGTCGTCGCTGACGATGACGCGCCAGACGCCGGCGAATACCGACTCCTGCACTGCGACGTGGTGCGCGGCGTCACCTTCGGTGCGCACCTGCGCGCTCACTTCGCCCTCGCCCATGACCTGGTTGATCAGCTTCAGGTCCTCGGGCGGCAGCCGGGTCAGGTCGATGCTGCGATTGCGGCCGTCGTTGCGGGTGGCGTCGAGGCAGGCCAGCACGTCGCGCAGCGCCAGATGCGCCTGTTCGTGGCCGACCAGCTCTTCCGGCTCCGGCAGGATGGGCGGACGGAAGGTTTCCATGCCCTGCGGCATGTTGATGTACTGCAGCGTTTCGTCCTCGACCTGGGTGCCGGGGCCGATGACGGCGACCGGAATCGGGAATGCGGGAAATTCTTTCACGTGCTGTACTCCACTCAGTGACAGGAAGAATCGGATGCGCTGCCATTGCGCACCGGGATGCCGATGGTGGGTGCGCGCGACGCGGGCATCGCCAGCGCTTCGGCGACGCGCTCGACATAGACGTCCCAGTCGAGCATGCCGGACAGCACGGTGACGTACTGGCCGTCGCGCACGAACACCAGCGCCGGCCAGCGGATCGAGCCGTAGCGTTTGGCGATCGCGTCCTCGTGTTCGCGGACGGCGACGCCGACGGCAAAGCGCTGCGCGAAGTGCTGGCGCAGTTCGGGCAGCACCACCGCGACGTCGAGCGCTTCCGGGAAGCGCACCGGGTCGCCGGCCAGCAGGATGACGCGGTCGCCGCCGGCGGCCGCCCAGTCGGCGACGTTGTCGGTGGTGAGCCAGGTCGCGCCATGCGCGCTGACCAGGCGGTCGATCAGCGGCGACAAGGTGGCCAACTGAGCTGCCGGCGCGGCGACCGGCAGCGTGACCAGCGCTTCGGATGATGCGGTTTCGATGCTCATGCGATTTCTCCCTGCGTGGTGTCGTGCGTGGTGTCGTGCACTTCCGGGCGGGCGCCGGACAGCGCCCGCAGTTGTTCGCTGCTCATGGCCGACGGCAATGCGAAGGCGGCATCGCCATCGCCGGCGTCGCCCTGCATGACCGCTTCGATCATGTCCAGCGTGGCATCGACCTCGCGCGCACGGTCGGCGCTGATGCGTTCCTGCGCGCTGTCGAGGAAGACCAGCAGCCAGTCGCCGACCGCCACCTCACCGACCAGCGCGCTGCGTACGCGGCGCAGACCGAGCCGACCCACGCAACGCACGTGGCCGGGTTCGACCGCCATCACCTGCATCGGTATGCCCAGGCACATGGTTCAGCCCTCCAGCGACGGAAAGAAGCGCGCGTCGCCGCTGCGGCAGGCAAGGTCTTCCGGCGGGCGCTCGTCTTCGTAGCGCGTCAGTTCGAGTTCGGTGAAGGTGATGCACTCGCGCTCGGTCAGCGGCGTCGTGCGCGGCACCGGCCGGGCGCCCCAGCGACGCAGCGTGTCCAGCCCGAGCGCCAGCGCCTCGTCCATCGCCCGGCGCACCGACGGCCGCAGGCTGCCGCCGTAGTCCTCCAGCTCTTCCGGCTGGCAGCCGATCAGCAGCACTTCGCGCGGGTACTGGCCGGTCAGCTGGGCCAGCATCAGCACCTCCTGAAAACCGGTCTGGTGCAGGCTCATCTTCTTCGCGCCCATGAAGCGCGGAACGTCGTCGTTGGCGATGCACTTGAGCGTGCCAGGCTCCAGACCGTAGTCGATGGCGTCGAAGATGAGCAGGCAGTCGGCCGCCTGCACGTGCTGCACGAGGTGGAGACCCTGGGTGCCGCCGTCGATCAGCTGCACCTCCGGGGCGTCGTCTGCGCCGCCGTCGAACTCGACGCGCTGCTGCAGCGCTTCGACGCAGCGCACGCCGAAGCCTTCGTCGGCCCACAGCACATTGCCGATACCGAGCACGACGATGCTGTCACGGGGCGGGTGACAGCTGCATCCGGACGGATTCGGGTTCATGTCGGAGTTCCCTTCGAAAAAAATCAGTGAGCGCCGCGCGGAAGCGTGGCGTGAGGAGCGGCGCGCAGCGCCTTCCAGGCGTGGAAGCTGTCCCAGGCGGACTGCAGCGCCAGCCAGAAGGCGGCGTCGGTGCCGAACAGCAGGGCGCAGCGGATGGCGGTGTCGGGCGTCATCGCGCGCTGGCCATGCACGATCTCGTGCAGACGGCGGCGCGACATGCCGAGCGCGCGGGCGGCTTCGCTCTGCGACATGCCGAGCGGTTCGAGGAAATTGCGCGAAAGAAATCGTCCCGGATGCCACGGCGCACGCACCGGAATGCCGGCGGGTACGCGTTGCAGGGGTGACAGTCCGGGACGCAAGGGGTGCACAACGAGCCTACTTTCGCGCGAGGAGGCGGCGGGCATGTCCGCCGCTGCGGTGCTGGCTGCGAGCGAGGTGGCGGCGGACATGGCGTCAGTCCTTGAAGGTGCGGTGGCCGGAAATCATCGTGCTCACCACGCTGGAGCGGCCCATGATGTCTTCGCGGATGGCCGCATAGACATGCAGGATGATGAACACGATGAGCGCCCACATGCCGAGGTGGTGCCAGGTATGCACGTCCTGCGACTGGCCCATCAGCGGAATCACCCAGCCGAACAGGCGCTCCTGCCACGATCCCATCTGTGCGCCTTCGCCGTACAGCGCGAAGCCGGTCACGATCATGAACACGGTGAGCAGCAGGTAGCCGAAGAACATCGCGAAACGCGCCAGCGGGTTGTGACCCACGTAGCGGCCGGGGCGCGGGCTCATGAAGGCGTACCACTTCAGCATGCCGAGCACCTCGACCCAGTAGGCCTTGGTCAGCAGCGGCACCCAGTACAGTTCGCGTGCATGGTGATTGCCGACGATGGCCCAGTAGGTGCGGCCGAGCAGCCCCACGGCCAGCACGTAGCCGGCGGCGAAGTGGGCGAAGCGGATGTAGCCCATCAGGTAGTTGGCACTGGCCTCGCCCGGCTGCGTCGGCAGCGGCGAGCCGATGAAGTAGCCGGTCAGCGCGAGCACCGTGATCGCCAGCGCGTTGATCCAGTGCCACACGCGCACCGGCGCCTCATACACATAGACCGACTTGATCGAGCGGCCGTGGGCAACCGCCCCCTCGTCGATGCCGGTGGCGTGGGACAGCTTTTCAGTAGTTGCGGACATCTGTCGTCTCCCGCGGTTGGGTGCTTCAGATGCGCGACGCGAACATGAACAGGCCGGCCGCACCGACACCTGCCGCCTGCACGCGCCAGACCCAGGCCGGCACGCGCGCCAGCCAGCTGCCGGCGACCAGACCGGCGGCGTGCAGCAGCGCCGAGCCAAGCACGAAGCCGGTGGCGTAGGCGGCGAAGGATGAACCCGCCGCCCATTCGGCGCCGTGCGCCACCCCATGCAGCGCACCGGCGGCAGCGACCAGTGCGAAGCCGGCGACTGCCGGCAGCTGGCGGCGCGCCAGCAGCAGCACGCCGAACAGTGCGACGCTGAGCGCGACACCGGCTTCGATGTAGGCGCCGGCGCCGGTCTGCACGCCGACGAAGGCGCCGGCCAGCAGCGCGAGCAGGAAGAAGGCCGGGCCGGCCAGGCGTTGCGCAGCCGGCAGCACGGCGGCCGACCAGAGGCCGACCGCGATCATCGCCAGCAGGTGATCGACGCCGGCGAAGGGGTGGGCCAGGCCCGCGGCCAGGCCATGCGCGCCGTGGCCTTCATGCGCCTGGGCGACGCCGGCGGCCAGCGTCAGGGCGACCGCAGCAGAGGCGCGGCGGAGCACGGACAGGGATGGGGACGTATTCATGTTTCCTCCTGATTTCGTTATGTCGTGGGCGCGCTTCAGCGCACCTTCACCGTGGTCAGTTCCTGGCCGTCCTCGCTCATCACGTGCGTCGAGCAGGCGAGGCAGGGGTCGAAGGAATGCAGCGTGCGCAGGATTTCGACCGGCTGTTCCGGATTCACCATCGGCGTATTCATCAGGCTGGCCTCGAAGGCGCCGATCTGGCCCTTGGTGTCGCGCGGGCTGCCGTTCCAGGTGGTCGGCACGACGCACTGGTAGTTCTCGATGCGGCCGTCCTTGATGCGGATCCAGTGGCCGAGCATGCCGCGCGGTGCGCCGACGGTGCCGACGCCCTTGGCTTCCTTCGGCCAGGTCTTCGGGTCCCACTTCTCGACGTTGGCGGTGCTGGTGTCGCCCGCCTTGATGTTGCCGATCAGCTGCTTGAAGTCGTCCATCATCATTTCGGCGGCGTACTGGCTTTCCAGTGCGCGTGCCAGCGTGCGGCCGATGGTGGTGGGCAGCAGCTGCTTGGCGCTGAAGTTCGTCTCCGGCAGGCCGAGCGCCTTCGGGATGGCGCTGTTGATCGCCACTGCCGACTCGTCGATCTGCTGCTTCACGCGCTGGCACCACTTGTTGCCCTTGGCGGCGTGCGCGTAGCCGAGGATGTAGCGCGACAGCGGGCCGACCTCGACCGCGTGACCGCGCCAGCGCGGCGACTTGATCCACGAGTACTTGGCGCTCTCGTCGATCTCCTCGATGTTGGTGCGCGAACCCTTGGTGTTGGCCCCCAGCACGTAGTTCGGTTCGGTCACGCCGTCCCACGGGTGCAGACCCTTGGATTCGTCGGCGTACTTGTACCAGCTGTGGGCGACGAATTCCTGCACCTGTTCCGGGTCACGCGGGTCGATTTCGTGGATCTCGTCCCAGTTGCCGTTGAGGATGACGCCGCCCGGCAGCTGATGCGTGCTGTGGTCGTACGGCACCTTCTCGTAGGTGCCGTAGTCGGCCACGTTGGTCGCCGCCAGACCGCCGCCGTACAGCCAGCCCGCCTGCTTGTAGATCGTTCCGATGGCGAGCACGTCAGGGACATAGACGTTGTTGTTGAACTCGATCATCTCCTTGATGCGGGCTTCGACGAAGTTCAGCCGCTCCATGTTGATCGGCGCGCCGACGGCGCCATCGCCGTCGATGTTGATGGCGCAGGGCACACCGCCGACCAGGTAGTTCGGGTGCGGGTTCTTGCCGCCGAAGATGGTGTGCACCTTGACCCATTCCTTCTGCAGGTCGAGGGCTTCGAGGTAGTGGGTGACCGCCATCAGGTTGGCTTCAGGCGGCAGCACATAGGCCTTGCTGCCCCAGTAGCCGTTCATGAAGGGACCGAGCTGGCCGCTTTCGACGAACTTCTTCAGCCGGTTCTGGATGTCGCGGAAGTAGCCGGGCGAGGACAGCGGATGCGACGGCGACACCATCTGCTGCAGTTCGCTGGTCTTCTTCGGATCGGCCTTCAGCGCCGACACCACGTCCACCCAGTCGAGCGCGTGCAGGTGGTAGAAGTGCACCGCGTGGTCATGCACCTGCAGCGTCTTCGCCATCATTTCGCGGATCAGGTGCGCGTTCAGCGGAATCTTGATGCCGAGTGCGTCTTCCACCGCGCGCACCGAGGCCAGCGCGTGACAGCCGGTACAGACGCCGCAGATGCGTTCGACGAAGGCCCAGGCGTCACGCGGATCGCGGCCCTTCAGGATCACTTCGAGGCCGCGCCACATGGTGCCGGTCGACACCGCGTTACGGATGACGTTGTTGCTGTCGACATTCACCTCGCATCGCATGTGACCTTCGATGCGGGTGACCGGGTCGACGACGATGCGCCGGCCCGAGTTGTCCATGTTGAAGCCCTGTGTTTCGTAAGCACCCATCTTCGTATCCTTTGCTGGAGCAGGGACTGCCCTCATCGACGCCAGCCCTCATCGCTGGCGCGGGGGCAGGGTTCGCGATCAGTGATCGACCGTCGTCGTCGAGCCGTTGTCGTGCTTGTGCGAGGCGCGCTTGATCGCCGACACCGCGGCGTGCGCCACCGCAGCCGCACCGACCACGCCGGCCGCCGTCCCGCCGACCTGATCGGCGTTGGCTTCGATGCCGAACTGGTGGATGTCGGTCAGGCGGTCGTAGAACGAACCCTTGTCCCAGAAGCCGTCTTCCGAGCAACCGATGCAGCCGTGGCCGGCCTGGATCGGGAAGCTCGTGCCTTCGTTCCAGCGCACGGTGGAGCAGGCGTTGTAGGTGGTCGGGCCCTTGCAGCCGACCTTGTAGAGGCAGTAGCCCTTGCGCGCGGACTCGTCGTCCCAGGCCTCGACGAACTGGCCGGCGTCGAAGTGCGGGCGGCGGTAGCACTTGTCGTGGATGCGCTGGCTGTAGAACATCTTCGGCCGGCCCTGGCGGTCCAGCTCGGGGATGCGGTCGAAGGTGAGCATGTAGGTGATGACGCCGGTCATCACTTCGGCGATCGGCGGACAGCCCGGCACCTTGATGATGGGTTTGTCGAAGATGACCTTGTGCACCGGGGTCGCCTGCGTCGGATTCGGCTTGGCCGCCTGCACGCAGCCCCAGCTGGCACAGGAGCCCCAGGAGATGATGGCCTTGGCGTCCTTGGCCACGTGCTTGAGCTGGTCGATGAAGGGCTTGCCGCCGATGATGCAGCTCATGCCATCCTGGTTCAGCGGCGGGTTGCCCTCGACCGCCAGGATGTAGTTGCCCTTGTACTTGGTCATGATCTCTTCGAGGATCGCCTCCGCCTGGTGGCCCGCGGCCGCCATCAGCGTGTCGTCGTAGTCGAGCGAGATCATCGACAGCACCACGTCCTTCGCCAGCGGATGGGCCGAGCGGATGAAGGATTCGGAACAGCAGGTGCATTCCAGACCGTGCAGCCACAGCACCGGGGTGCGCGGCTTGGTCTCCATCGCGTGAGCGATCTGCGGCACGAAGGCCGGGCCGAGGCCGAGCGAGGTGGCCGTCAACGAACAGTACTTAAGGAAACTGCGGCGCGAGATGCCCTGCCGGCGCATCACCTCATAGAAGGTTTCCATCCTGGTCTCTCTCCTGTGCTTCTTGTTGTCTTGGCCCCCTCGCCCGCGCCGCACGCCATGTCTCCGGCGAGCCGTGTGCTCACGGACCTCGAAACACCGCGGACGAACCGTCGATTCGCACGGGTGGGTGGTGGCTACTAACAAGTTGCGGGCCAGCCGGATTTTCCGCGCCGCAGCAAACATATTGATGTAGATCAAGGCATTGATCTGCATCGGAAAAGATATGCGAAGCGAGGGTGGGGCGCTGGGGCGTCGACGAACCGTGGTGCAAGCACATCTGCCGATTTCCGCCCGCGGCTGGCAAGCACGCTTCCACCGGGCGTGGGACGGTCGGGCGCACCTCTTATGGGAGCGGCCTTGGCCGCGACAGGGCCGCCGCTGTCCGCAGGCTTCGTTATGCGCCGCCGTCGGGGTCAAGACCCCTCCCACAGAAACCATGCCCGGACTCCGGCCGAGGGTCGTGCGCCCTCCACTGTGGGAGCGGCCTTGGCCGCGACGGGGCCGCTGCTGTCCGCAGGCTTCGATGCGCGCCGCTGTCGGGGTCGGAAGACCCCTCGCACAGAATCCGGGCTACGGCGCCCACCTTTGGGTGCGATCCAGGCAGTGACAGCGGAAACCCGACATACCGGCAAGCCGCCTGGGTGGATTAGAATCCCGACCCTCCGAACGGACCCGTCCGCCCGGAACACCCGCAGGTTCTGTCCAGCCGCCGCCACAAGCGGGGGTGCAAATCTGTCGTCTACCCGATCGTCTCGGTAACGCTCCATCAGCTCGCGCACAGTGATGCGGGCCGCTGCGGTGTAATCACGAAAAATCGAGAGCGCGCGGTCGGCCTCGATCTTTTTCTGGGTCTTTTCCGCCTCCTCGCGTGAATCGAAGGTTTGCACAAAGGAGTTGTGCGCGTAGCGCAGGCGCAGTTGCCAGGAGTTTTCGAGCTGAGTGAGGCGCGCATCCAGGCCGGCGGCGCGAAGCTGCTGACAGTAGGCCTGCGCCGCATCCGTTTTCGTAAAAGAGAATTCGCGCGTATGCGCGGGTTTTCGGGGGACGTGAACGACCCAGGCAGAACGGTTGATGATGGACATGCGAGCTGCTCCAAAAAAGTGGAAGGAGCTCTGTCTAGAAACCGGGTTTAGCCTCGAACCGCGCGCGCAGGCGGGTTTTGTGGCCGAGTGGCACAAAAGTGGCACATTTACCCTGGAATTGATGTGCCACTGGGACGCAGAGAGTTGAGGGTACTGGCCCACAAACCCTTGATTCCAAAATCGGGATAGGGGCGGTCAGCTTACCTGACCGTTCCCCTCCCACACCACCCGGCATGCGGGTCCGCACCGGGCGGTTCGAGTTGTTGAGGTTATCCTAAAAACCTCAGTTACCCCACCCGGTTTGCATGATCGGTCAGCAAACGAAGGGGTGCCGGTGGCCCGATGGCCGCGATGGTGCGCTTGAGATGGT